>JAPTUI010000621.1 GCA_028067895.1 Pseudomonadota bacterium
TACGATCGAACTCATCACGGCGAGCAGTCATTCCCGAGCACCGCGTATCAGAGCGCCTGGGCGGTGCTGGCGCTGATCGCCGCCGGCGAGCGGGATCACCCCGCGGTGCGCCGCGGTGTGGAGTATCTGCTCGAGCACCAAGATGAGCGCGGACTGTGGAGCCACCCGAGTTTCACCGCGCCGGGCTTCCCGCGCGTGTTTTACCTGAAGTATCACGGCTACACGGCGTTCTTCCCCCTCTGGGCGCTGGCCGCCTACCGTCAGGGGAGGCCGCGCGCGCCTTGAACTGCGTGGGGATCGTCGCGGCGCTGGCAGCCGAGGCACGCGCACTCGCCCCGGCACAGCGTGCTCTGGCCGCAGGCGGTGTCTTCAAACTCGATGACGACGCGCTGCTCACGGTGAGCGGCATGGGGTGGGATGCGGCGCAGGCCGGCGCACTGCGCCTCGCCGAAGCGGGCGCCACGGCGCTGGCGAGCTTCGGCACCGCAGGCGGACTCGACCCCGCGCTGCGCTGCGGCACGGTGCTCCTGCCGAGCGAGGTGGCCGTGCCGGATGAGCCGGCTCTGCCGACCGATCCGCGCTGGCGCCAGGCGGTGCGCGCTGCGCTGCCGCGAGACTGCATCGTGAGCGACGCGCCGCTGCTCACCAGCCGAGTTCCGATCGGAACGCGCCTCGACAAGGCGCTCGCCTGGCGTGAGAGCGGCTGTGCGGCCGTCGACATGGAGAGCGTGGCCGTGGCCCGTTTCGCGGCTGCAGCCGCCGTACCGTTCGTGGTGCTGCGCGTCGTGGTCGATACCGCGGCCGATGAGCTGCCGTCGGCCGTGCTCGCTGCGAGTCGCGGCGGGGAGGTGCAGATCGGCCGGCTCGTGCTCGGGCTCGCGCTCGCCCCCTGGAGCATCGGCGCGGTGCGTGAACTGGCGCGCCGCTTCCGCACCGCATGCGATGAACTCTCGCGCATCGCCGCGCCGGACTTACCGGCCCGGCTCGCGCTCACCGAGGGCCGCTGGAGGCACACGCATTGAAAGCTCTGGTTACAGGCGCGAGCGGCTTCGTGGGCGCGGCGCTCACGCGCACCTTGCTCGGCGCCGGCTGGCAGGTGCGCGTCCTGACACGCGCCGGCTCCGACCGGCGCAACCTGCGGGCGCTCAGCGTAGAGAACACCATTGGTGACCTGACCGATCCCGCCTCGCTCGAGCGCGCCGTGGCGGACTGTGATGCCGTGTTCCACGCCGCGGCCGATTATCGGCTGTGGGTGCCGGACCCGCAGACCATGTATCGGGCCAACGTGGACGGTACCCGCCATTTGATCGAAGCGGCCCACCGTGCCGGCGTCAAACGCATCGTCTACACCAGCAGCGTGGCCTGCGTCGGTCTGCCGGCGGATGGCACTGCGGGAACCGAGGCGACACCCGTGGCGCTCAGGGAGATGGTCGGGCACTACAAGCGCTCGAAGTTCCTCGCCGAGCGGGCGGCCCTCGAGGCCGCCGAGGCCGGCGCGCCCGTGGTGATCGTCAACCCGGCAGCGCCGGTCGGGCCACGCGACGTGAAGCCGACGCCCACCGGCCAGATCGTGCTCGATGCGGCACTCGGGCGCACGCCGGCCTATGTCGATACGGGGTTGAACATCGTGCACGTCGATGATGTCGCGGCCGGCCACGTGCTGGCGTTCCATCATGGACGCATCGGCGAGCGCTACATCCTCGGCGGGGAGAACCTGCCGCTGCGCGACATTCTGGTCGAGATCACGCGTCTGGCCGGACGCTCTCCCCCCCGGCTGAAGCTGCCACACGGGGTGGTGCTGCCGATCGCCTATGTCGCTGAAGGGATTGCGCGCTTAACCGGCCGTCCGACCCGCGTGACGGTCGACAGCGTGCGCATGGCGCGCAAGCGCATGTACTTCTCGAGCGACAAGGCGGTGCGCGAACTGGGTTACGGGTTCAGGCCCGCGGCGCTGGCGTTCGCCGATGCACTCGAGTGGTTTGGCGCCGAGGGTTACCTCGGCAAGCGGCCGCCTCAGAACGGATAATTGATGCCGGTGAAGACCGCGATGCCCTCGCTACCGTCGCCGACGTCGACATAGCCAACCACCGACGGCGGGGCAATGCCGCGAAAGCCGATGCCGAACACGTTGTGCAGGTGCGTGAACGGCGAGGTGCTGTAATTGTGGAATACCCGGCCAGTGTCGAAGAACGGGGTCACCTGGATGAGGATGTGCGTCGAGAGCGTGTTCAGCGACAGCACCGTCTGGCGCAGCTCGATATTCGCGACGAACGCATTGCGGTCGTAGAAGCGCGCAGTGCCGTAGCCGCGCAGCGGCTGTGAGCCGCCGATCGCGCTGGCATCGCCGCCGAGACTGCTCAAGCCCCAGAACGGCACGTGGTGTGTGGTCGGCTCGTAGCGCAGGTCGAAGTGCGTGGCCACCGTCAGCGTCGGGGTCGGGGACCAGTAGAAGCGACCGTCGGCGCCGGCTTCCGTGAACAGCGAGTCGTCGATCGACACATTGCGGCTCGCTACCCCGCCGTACACCACCACGTCCATGCCGCTGGTGGGGATGACGATGTTGTTGCGCGTGTCGTAGATCAGCGAGATGCGGTTCAGCAGCTCGTGGGTGGTGCCGAGACCGAGCAGGTCGACGAAGCGCTGCGTGATCGAGGGAATGCCCCGCAGCGTGCCGGCGCTCACTTTGACCTTGCGGGCCTCGAAGGTGTAGGCGAGCTGCCAGGCGTGGTTGAAGTTGTAGCCGATCTTGGCCCGCACGAACATCTGCTGCTTGGTGTAGTTCGTCTGGTTGATGCGCAGCGAGTTGTTGCCGAATCCGTAGAAGCGCGGCGTGCCGCTGCGGTCGTAATCCGCCTCGAGCGTCGTCGTCCAGTGCGACTCGCGCAGCAGCCCGGTCTGCCAGAGCGCATCGAAGTAGCTCTGTACGCGCTGTTGCATGCCGGCGACGATCGACCACTGCGTGTTGAGCGAGGGGTACTCGAAGATGCGCGCATCGACGCCGAGCCCGAAGTACGGGTTGTGCGTGATGTCCGGGGCGATGATGCGCGTGATTTGGCTCTGCGCATTGGTGTGCAGCATCGTCGGGATGATCCCGATGGTCGTGCCACTGTTCGGGCCGACCGCGATGTACGGGACCGGGAGCACGGGCCAGGTGTTCGGGTTCAGCCAATCGAAGTGCGGCGTGGGCGGGCGGGCCGGGGCACGCTGCAGGTGATAGCACGGTTCGTGCGCCGGCTGCGGCTTCGGGCAGCTCGGTTGGGAGGTGTCCTGAGTGCATGAGGCCACCGCGGAGGGCCGGGTCAGGCAGAGCGCCGGGGAGTGTGCCTGGGCCGCGGCGCTGGCGCCGAGGGCGCCGAGCGCGACCGCGGCCGCTGCCAGGAGTGTGGTCACTGGGCTATGCTTGCTCGCCGTGCCGTCCATTTTTTCCAAACCCGTCAGGTTACATCCCGCCTCGATCGGCCGCGGCGTCAAGCTCACGGTACCAGGGACCATCGGACGCGCCCGGCCCTGCGCGCCGGTGGCGTGGTGGTCCTGGGCGGCCAATGGAACGGCGGATTATATCGGTGAATCATGAATTGCACTGCACGACGTGGACCTGCCGGGCGGCCTAGGGGTGCCGGACGTGATTGACCTGTGCACCACCGCAGGGCTGCTGCCGCTGGCGATCTGGGCGTACCTGCTGCTCGCGCGCGGGCGGTTCTGGCGGCCGGACACGCTGCCCGCGCCCGGCCCGGGCGTGTGTGCCCGCGTAGTGGCCGTGGTGCCGGCTCGCAATGAGGCCGAGCACATCGCTCAGGCGGTCGGCTCGCTGCTCACGCAGCGCTGGGACGGGCAGGTGCACGTGATCGTCGTGGATGATGGCAGCACCGACGGGACCGCGGAGGTGGCACGCCGGGCCGCGGCCGCCGCCGGGGCCGAAGATCGTCTGACGGTGATCTCTGGCGAGGCGCTGCCGCAGGGTTGGAGCGGCAAGCTCTGGGCGATGTCGCAGGGCGTGCGGGCCGCGCAGCGACTCGAGCCGCAGTACCTGCTGTTCACTGACGCGGACATCGAGCACGCCGAGGACTCGGTGAGCGCGCTCGTGGCGCAGGCCGAACGGCAGCGCCGGGATCTGGTGTCGGTGATGGTGCGCCTCTCGAGTGTGACCTGGGCGGAGCGCTGTCTGATCCCCGCGTTCGTGTTTTTCTTCTTCAAGCTGTATCCGCCGGCATGGATCGCCGAGCGCGGCCGGCGCACTGCAGGCGCCGCGGGCGGCTGCATCCTGATCCGCCCGGCGGCGCTGGCGCGGGCCGGGGGTCTGGAGGCGATCCGCGGCGCGATCATCGATGACTGTGCGCTCGCCGCACGCGTCAAGCAGAGTGGCGGGTCGCTGTGGCTCGGGCTCTCGAGCACGACCCGCAGCCTTCGGGTCTATGGCAGCTTCGGGGAGATCGGCGCGATGATTTCGCGCACGGCGTTCAATCAGCTGCGCCACTCCTGGTGGCTGCTCGGTGCGTCGCTGGCGGGCCTCGCGCTCACCTACGTGACGCCGCCGCTGCTGGTCGCGAGCGCAGCGCCCCTGTGCATGAGCCTCGGTGCCGCGGCCTGGCTGCTGATGACGATCGCCTATCTGCCCCTGGTGCGTTTCTACGGCCTGCCGTACGGCTATGCGCTGCTGTTGCCGGCCGTGGCGATCTTCTACGCCGGTGCAACGCTGCACTCGGCCGTACGCTACGCCTACGGTCGCGGTGGGCAGTGGAAGGGACGTGCGCAGGACGTGCGCGCCGGCGGCCGCTGAGCTACATGCATTCCCCGCCGCCGGCGCACCTGGCGCTCGATCCTCGGCGGATCGACGTGTGGTGCACGTTTCTCGCCGACATCGACGCCGCCGGCCTCTGGCGGAACTATGCGCCGCTGCTCGATGCGGGGGAGCGACGCCGGGCGCGCGCGCTGCGACGGCCCGCCGATCGGCGTCGGCACGTCGCCGCACGCGCGTTGGTGCGCACGGTGCTGTCTCGTTACCGCTCGTCGGCGCCGCAGGACTGGCGGTTCATGGCAGATGCACGCGGCCGCCCCCAGCTCTCGCCCGAACACCAGTGGCCTGAGCTGCAATTCAACATCGCACATACCGCCGCAGTGGTGGTGCTAGCCGTCAGCGCCGGCGCAGCGGTCGGCGTCGACGTCGAGACATCCCGGCGGCGGACCGATACCGTCGCGCTGGAGCGGTATTTCGCGCCGACGGAGCGTGCGGCGCTCGAGGCGTTGCCCGCAGCCGCGCGGCGGCGGCGATTCTTCGAGTTGTGGACGCTGAAGGAAGCGTACCTCAAGGCGCGTGGCCTGGGGCTGCGCCTGCCGCTCGCGGGATTCGCATTCGACTTGTGCGCCCCGGAGCGCGTGCAGATTCAGTTCACGGACGCCTGTCCCGATACGCCGCAGCGCTGGGCTCTGGCGCAGTTGTGCCTGCGCGGGCGCTATCTGCTCGCCGTGTGCGCCGAGCGGCGCATGCCGCAGCAACTCGTGCTCGCGCTGCACCAGACGGTCCCGCTCGGGGAAGTGCGGCCCGTCAGGGCTCAGGTGCTGCGTGCCAACGGGATCGAGACACTCTGAGCACCTGTGCGCCGGGGGGCTGAACGGCAATCGGCCCGGGGACACTCAGCTCAGATTCACGGCCTCTTCGGGCCGCGCGGCGCGTTGCGGGCAAAGCGCGCTTTGCCCGCAACGCTACGCGCTGTCTTACTCGAGCCGTTGGCGCAGGAAGGCGCCCACCGCATCCAGGGAGTGCTCGGCCGCCCGATAGCGTCCCAGGGAAGACTGGAATACATGTGGCATGCCCAGCCAGATCGACAGCGTGACGTCAGCGCCTGCGCTTCGAGCCCGATCGGCGAAGCGGACCGAATCGTCCAGCAGAATCTCATCGTCGCCGACGTCGATGCGAATCGGCGGCAGGCCGCCGAGCCGCGCGTAGAGCGGGGACGCCTTGGGATCCACAGGATCGTGGCCGCTGAGATAGGCGTCCGCGAGACTTCTCAGCACGTCGCGCGTGAAGATCGGATCCGCCTCGGCGCGAGTGGCGAGGCTTGCGCCGGTGAGCGCAAGATCAGTCCAGGGCGACAGCACCGCTGCGCCGCGCGGTGACGGCGTTTCTTTCGACTCATCGGCCGCCAGGATCGACAGCAGAGATAGCGCCAACCCGCCGCCTGCCGAGTCGCCCGCGAGGACGATTCGCTCGGCCCGCTGCGCGACGAGACCGCGATAGGCGGCGAGCGCATCGTCAATTGCCGCTGGAAACGGGTGCTCCGGTGCCAGCCGGTAGTTGGGCACAAACGTGTCGGCGCCGGCGCGCGCGGCAAGCTGACCTGCAAGGGGCGTGAACGCGTGCGCCGAGCCGAGCACGTAGCCGCCGCCGTGCAAAAAGAGTACGCGCGCGCCCGGCTTGGCGTTCTCCGGCCGGCACCAGAACCCTGCAATGCCGCCGACTGTCGCCGCCTGCACGCGAACGTCTGCCGCGGCGGGAGTGGCGGCGAGCATGGCGTCGAACATCGGTCGCGCCGCCGGGCCGAGGCGCTCGCCCTTGTGAGCCGATGCGGCTTGGCGCATGTCTCTCGCAGCTGCGACGTCTTGTTGCGCGAGGGGATGGATGGTCGTCATGATGTTTCTCCGTGAACCATTCTGTGCGGGGCGGACAACGGGCTCAGGCCTTTGCCCACAGGGCGGCGGCGTCTTGAGCAAAGGCGCGATAAGAGCGCGGCGCGCGGCCGAGCAAGCCTGTCAGATGCGCCAGATCCGCCGCGCTCGCCCGCGCACCGTCCGTCTGGTAGCGCTTCAACATCAAGCGCAGGTCCATGGCGTGCCAGCTCGGCATCTGGCCCTTCATGCGCTGTTCCATCGCCTCGAGATCATCGCCGCCGTAACGCACGGGGCGCCCCAGCGCCTCATCCCATATCGTGGCCAGTTGCGCTCCGGTGAGGGCATCCGGACCGACCAGACTGAAGGTTTCGCGAGGCATCGCGGCCGGCGCGCGGTGCCGCCGAAGCAGCTCGATCGCCGCCGCCTCGCCGATATCCCGGACGTCCACCATGGAGACGCCCTGCGATCCGATCGGCATTGCGTAAACGCCGAACTTCTGCAGCGGCTCCTTCAGGCGAAGATCGTTTTGGATGAAATATGCCGGACGCAATACCGTTGCCGCAATACCCAGATCTTCGATCATGCGCTCGACGGTGTACTTGCCGGCAAAGTGCGGCACGTCCGTGTAGGCATCACCCTTGAAGACGGAGAGATACACGATTCCCTTGATGTTGCTCTCGCGAGCAACACTCAACGCCAGCATCGCCTGCGTCAGTTCATCGGGGACATTGGGGGCGAGCAGGAATAGCGTGTCGATCCCTTTGATCGCCGCGCGTAGCGAATCGACGCCGGCCAAGTCTCCGCCGACGGGCGTGACACCGGCCGGGAGCTGCGCGCTCGCCGGCGAGCGCGTCAGGGCGCGTATCTCGACGGCCTGTCCGGCGAGGTGAGCGAGAACCTGAGATCCGATCGTGCCGGTGGCACCGGTGACGAGAATGCCCATGTGAAACTCTCCTGAGGAAGCGTGCGGGATGCCGCTTGATGTGCGGGCTAAGGTAGACGTTCCATAAATGAGCGAGAAGATGCTAAAATCGAGTCGGCTTGTCTCAATGGTGGAACAGACGGTGGACCTGCAGGCATTAACCGATTTCAATTTGGTGGCCGCGCACGGCGGCTTTGGTCGGGCGAGTCGCCACTGCGGACGGGCCAAGGCCACGCTGTCGCGCCGGGTGGCCGAGCTTGAACAGTCTCTGGGGGTGCGCCTGATCGAACGCGGGGGCCGCGAACTCCGACTGACTGAGGAGGGACGCACGCTGCACGAGCGCACGCAGGGATTGCTCGCGGAGATCGCGGAAGTCAGAGAAGCGATTGTGTTGGGCGCCGCGACTCCCCGCGGGCGCTTGCGCGTCAGCGCCCCGACTCTGTTCGCACAGATTGCGCTCGGGCGCATCGGCGCACGTTTCGCGCTCGCATATCCCGAGGTCCAACTCGAGATCGTCGCGGAGGACCGTCTCGTCGATCCGGTGGACGAGGGTTATGACGTGGTCATCCGGGTCGATCCCGCACCAGATCAGCTGCTCGTGGGGCGGTCATTCTTGAGGGATGAACGATGGGTGGTGGCCCCGCCGGGGATGGCGCTTGCGGCGCCTCCAAAGGGAGGCGCCCGGGAGATTCCCGTCAGCGCGGTGGTGTTGAGCACGACTCGCCCGGATGTCTTGTGGCGGATGACAAGTGGCCAGGGAGTCTCGGTGCATCTGCGACCGCAGCCCGTTCTGCGCTTGTCGTCGCTGTCGATGGTGCGCGATGCCGTCCTGGCGGGCGCCGGGGTGGCATTGCTCCCGAAAATGCTCGTGGCGGACGATGTTGCCTCAGGTCGGATGGTGCAGTGGGGGCCACAGGAGGGCCCGGCCGTGGAGATTTGGGCGTTGCACAGCTCGCGCCGCCTGGTCGGCGCCAAGGTGCGCGCATTCCTCGAGGTTCTGGAGCGCTCTTTTCCGAAGAAGGTCTTCTCAGGGCGATGAAGGAGCGGGCGCAGGGGGCGACATCGCCTCGCGCCGCGCCCGATAGGGGCTGTCGGGGGCCCACTGCGGCCACTCATTGCCGTCGGCGAGATCCTGGCCGAGCAGGTAGAGCGTCTGGATGTCCTCGAGCGTGCCACTGAGGTCCCAGTGGGGATTGAAGGCATCCGCGTCGGTGTTGAAACGCTCGCGCAGGTACTCGTGCCAGGCGGCCTCACCGGCCGCGCGTCCGCCGCTGACCAGGTCGAGCCCGGGGCCGACCAGCAGCGCCGGCACGCCGGCGCGGGCGAAGCTGTACTGATCGGAGCGGTAGGCGAGCGCGAAGGCGGGCGTCGGATCGGCATCGAGTGTGCGGCCTTGCAGCGCCAGCACCTGCGTCAGGGCCTGGTGCAGCCCCGAGGCGTCGGTGCCGAAGGCCGTCATGTCGCGGGCGCGTCCGAGAATCGGCCACAGATCGAGATTGATGTCCGCGACGGTGTGGCTGAGCGGAAACACTGGGTGCTCGACGTAGTAGCGCGAGCCGAGCTGGCCGGCGTCACCGAGTGTGGCGAGCACGAACAGGACGCTGCGCGCCGGTGGGCGTTTGCGGTGGGCGAACGCATCGGCGATTTGGAGCAGTGCGGCGACGCCGGTGGCATCGTCCGCCGCTCCAGGCAGCCGCACCCGCCGGCCGCGCAGGTCCGGCACTGAACCGAGCCCGTCCCAGTGCGCGCTGTAGATCACGACCTGATCGGGATGAAGCGCGCCGCGGATGAGCCCGAGCACGTTGTCCGTCCAGCCGTACTCGACGGCGCTGCGCAGACGGATCGAACCGGTGGC
>JAPTUI010000451.1 GCA_028067895.1 Pseudomonadota bacterium
TCTTGCCGTCGGCGAGGCAGCGCGCCGGTTCGATCAAGACACCGTGCTCGGCCGCCCACGCGATGAACTTTCCGTAGTCCACCATCACCGACTCTCTCCCAGGTCATCTTCCATCCCCTCATCGGCGGTGGCCTCATCGCGCGCAACGCAGGCGCCAACCGTTCGTTCTTCGGGCACCTGCTCGAGATCGAAGTGCCGACACTCGTTCTCCGTGAGTTCACGATCACAAGCAATGACGCCGTAGCGATGACGGCTTACCGGGAGATTCCGTCGCAGATGCGCGATCTCCCGCGGCACCTCGGCATAGTCCCACTTCAGCCCCGCCGGCATCGTTGCAAAGCCCGCCGGCCGCAGCAGCGGGCGGTACAGGTACCGCGCGGGTCCTACGGCCGGCACCGGTCCTGCGGCCAACGACTCTTGCCGCAGCGACCCACGCGCAAGCTGCTCAGCAGGCTCCGTGTTCAGCCGCTCGCAAAGACCGTCGATTTCCTCCGAGGTCAACGGCTCGCAGTCGTCGAAAAACTCTTCACTGATCGGCGGTGCATCGTTGGCCGCGAGGTCCTGCTGCCAGTAACGCAGCGCAGCCAGCACGGTCGCAAGCTCTCTTGCATTCATCGTTCGACTCCTTCTTCCGCCTCGACTGTGGCGACGTCCTCGGTCACGGCGCGATGTCGCTCGCCGAGGGCGCGGGAGAGCGCGGCCTCTCGCGAGGCAACCGTTCCCAGCGGTTCGCGCGTCGCGGGGTCGCGCAGCGCGAAGTCACCGTTGGCGGAGGATTCGATCCGCAGCAGCTCGCCATAGCGCCCGTCAATCACCCCGCCACACTCCTGTAGATCGTGCTGCGCACACGCCGCCTCGATTACGGACGCCTGGTGTGGCGTTACGCCGGCATGCTCGAGCGCCTGCTCGAGTTCCCGCTCGCGGACGAGCACATAATCCGCCGCCTCTCCGGCTTCCTTTGCAGCGCGAAAGAACTCGTTCTTGTCGGCCTTCAACACCTTGGCCCAGCTCTGAAGGTACGCCTTGTGTTGATTCTCGATGTTCGACTCCACACTACCCGGACGGGATGCCCCGTCCCGGCCGGCGATGCCGGTCTCCGCCGACAGGAATGCGCTCGCGAGCTCGGCCCGCAATTCCTCGCGGGCGTAGCCTTCGGAGCCAAAGCGGTGCTCGCCCGTGATTCCCTCGCGAGCGAGCCGCTGTGCGGCACCCGTGGCATGGCCGATCTCGTGCAGTGCCGTTGCGTAGTAACGTTCCTGGGAGATGAACCGGTCACGCTCGGGCAACTGGATCGTGTCGAGACTCGACACATAACACGCACCATCGCCGCCGACCTTAAACGCGATGCCATCGGCGCGCATGGCTGCCATAAAAAACTCACCCCGCGTGTGCGCGTCGATCGGTGGACCTTGCTCCGGAAGGGGTTTTAGCTTCTCAGGATCGAGCCCCTCGCACTGCTCCACGTTGAAGACCGTGAACACACGCGCGGCGGCGGTGTCGAGACTCTCGTGCGCGGCGCGCCAGGAGAGCGGTTTACCGTTGTGCTCGACACACAGTGAGTTCGGATGCACGGTGCCCGTGGGCTGCTTCGAATAGCCCGACGCCCCGATCTCTACGCCGCCCGGACCCTCCGCAAACACCTTGGCTCGCGCCCCATCCAGCGTGATCTTTACGTCCTTGCGCTCCCAAAAGGGTCTCGGCTTCCACACCTCGATCGGCACACCGTGCTCGCCCTTGCGAACGTGGCCGTTGGCCTCCCCAACTTGCCTGAATGTCAACCACCGCGGATCCGCGTATCCGCGTTCGGCCGCGACCAGCATCGTCATGAAGCGATTGATGCCCTGATAGCGGTGGCCGGAAAGTCCGTTCATGGGCCGCTCGCTCTGCCTCCACGGCTTCTCCCAGGGAATCTTTCCCTCCTCGAGCGCCGCGACCATCTTGTCGGTGATCTCCTGACGGAAATCACGGCCTTGCTGAGGCCGTGAGCTTTGCGGCGGGTGCTCCTGCACCGGAGCGGTTTCCGGTGGCACGGGCGGCTGGCTAAGACCGTCATGCAACGCGGGGAAGCGCGAATCGAAGATGCGCGCCGTCTCGGCCGTGACCGCGAGCGCCGTGGCGAGCGCATCGCCCGCGCGCGAGCCGGGCAAGGCGGTGAGAATCGCGACGAGAGGCCCCTGAGCAGTACCGTCCTCGACCTGACCCGCCGGCTTCGAAACGAGCGAGGCCATGCCCTCGAACCAGTCGATGCGGCTGCCGTCGACCGCACCGGCATGAGGCTCTGCGTCGCCGTAGACCTCGCGGATCATGCGTCGAAACTCGGCGGACTCGGCAAGGCGCGCCGCCTGGGCGACGGACTCCAGATCATCCGCGCGACCGGTCATTATGACCGCGTATGAGCCGACGAGCACCGCGGCGTGCGACACGGACTTCATGACCTCAGACGGCGAATATCGGCCGGGTGTCACCGTGGAGGCCGCGAGCCGGCCAAGCAGTTCCCGCTGTTGCGTCTCATTGGCGAGAGACTCAAACAGCGCGTCCGCTTCGAGCCAGGCCATATCCCGGCCCTCGTACTGCACGCGGATCTGCCGAGATTCCACCTCGATGACGTTCGACACGCCATCGAGCGCGATTGCGATGCGGCCCGGCCCATTGACCTCAGAGACCCACGCCCGTCGGTCGCGGTACGTGAGCGTCACGCCTTCCCGCTCCCAAAACGGCTTTTCCGCGGCGGCTGCGGGACCGCCCATCCCGCTGGCATGGGCGTAGTCCCTTTCGGCCTGCCGGCGATAGAGACTCACGGCCTCCGGTAGGATTTTCGCCTCGAGTTCCTTCAGGAGTTCGCCGCGCAGTCCCCACTCCGACTTGGCAATGGTCACGGGCGCTTCACGCACATTGAGACTCGCGCCGTTCGAAAAGCTACGCAGCGCCGCAAGCGCGGCATGGGCGGCCGAACGGTCCCATTCGGCATGCTCGCAGGACTGGTAATCGAGATATCGCGCCAGGTCGGCGGCGGCGGCCGGCTGGACAATAAGCCGCGGGTGCTCGCCGTCCATCGCATCCAAAAACTCCCGCGCGGCATCGTGTGCAAGCGCGATGACGTCCTTATCGAGAAGATTCGGGCCCGCGCGTCCAATCCCCTCTGGCGTGCCGGGCACGTATCCATGGGGACGGTCCGCCCGAACGCTCGCGATGTTCTCGAGCGCCAATCTTCTGGCGACCTGAAAGACATTGAGTTCGCGCACCCCGTCCGGCTGATAAGCCTCCGGGATCCGTTTCACGAGAGCGGCCAGAAGGCCGATTTCATAGGGGTCTGCAACGAATGCGCTCATACAGGTCTCCCGGCACAGAAAAAAACGGGTGCCTCACCCTTCTTCTCCGCTGCCTGGGCCCCACGCCGGGGTGCAACTCTTTGCAGGGCGCAGCCGCTACTGCGACGCCGTCAGGCGAACGACTCGGGGTTAAGTAAAGCGACGCTCATCTGCTCGAGTCGGACCGGCCACGCAGATGGCGCAATGACTGGTTTCTCGCACGCAGCGCAGAGTCGCGTCCGTTTGCAAGGAAAGCCGTACAGGTGCACAATTCCCCCGTTGGAGAGTATCGAGTGAGGAATCTGCCCTGCGAGGGAGGCGGAGCGCCACGATCGCAGAGCACGCTCGAGGTGAAGGACTCCAGCCGACCGATTGCAAGTCGCTAAAAGGCGAGACCAAGGATGAGTGCGTCCACGTAGATGGATGCGTGTTGCTTGCCCGTCACTCGGTTAGTCGGGCACTTTGCCCAATAAGCCGGGCAGTCACCAAACACACTGTTTGGTGACTGCCCGGCTTCGTTCATCGCAGTTGCTGGCCGACCGTTTGGATATTCGGAGGCTTTTCATGACTGCGACACAGGACACCCCCCAGGCACGCACGCGCGCATCCCGCAAATTCCATGCGCGGGACTCAGCGCGCAAGAGCGCAACGTGGCTCGATGCGCTTGATCACCTCAATACCGTCGAATCGCTCATGTTGACGGTGCTCCGGCGCATGGAGTCCGAAGAAGACTGGGGACCCGAGCAAACGACCCTCATGGTCGGAATCGAGTATCTAAAACGCGCCGCACAGAGCGTGCGACATGACGCCGATACGGCTGCGCAGAGTACATAAGCGGGCGTTTCGATCCGGCGAGTGTCCGCCCGCCGGATCGTGCGGGCGCTATCGTCCCAGGTCCGTCTCATCTGCCTCCACGGCACTACAAGATGGCCCCTCTGCCTCCGTCGAGAGCCGTTCGCCCTCGGCGCGGCTCAACCCACCCAAGCGTTCATTGGCGAGGAGCCAGGACAAACGGGCGGTGTATCCATCTGAGTCCCTATGCCGCACGGTGAGTTCGAGAGTACTCGCCATGACCTCTCCGACCTCGCCGTCGGGCGGTCCAATGATCACCCGTTCCCCGTCGTCGCTGACGCAATAGACACGGACCGGAACTTCCTTCGCGTTATGGTTCCATACGACCTGGACATCCGGACGATTCCAGAATTTTTGACAAGTCATGACACCCTTCCCGTGAATGCACTGGCTCTCAGTGTATTGCTTTCACCGACAGAGATCCTGGTCCGGCTCCTCCTCGTCGCGATCTGTGCCCGGTTCGCCGGGCTCAATCTCCACAGCACCGATCAGACCTTTCTCGTGCTCGCCAGCCTCGGTGAAGTCCTGCTCGAGGACTCCAATATCGAGGTGAGCGGCGAGGCTCACGGCACGTGCACGGAACTTCGCCGGCCCACTGATCATTACGATCCCGCCGAACTTCTCGGCCGCGATTTGCAGCGCAGCGGCGATACTCTCGTCTTCGCGGTTCACGACCTCAAGGCGAGGCCCGTAATCGCGGAACCACACCTCCTCATCACCGGCACGGTATTCCGCACACCATTCCGCGTCGTTCCACACCCGTTCCAGGGATACCTCATTCACCTCGATGGATCGAGGTGAATGTAGCGCCCGCTGCTCTTCTTCCGTCGGCTCACGGGTGAAGTCTTCGGCCGACTTCGCGAGCAAGCATTTCGTCTCGGCCTCGAGACTCGCAGATGACTGGCTCACGCCGGCCCCGGGCGGATTCGCTTCTGGTCTACTCATCGCCTTGCTCCTCGGTCATCACCTCGGCACCGAACTCGCGTTCGGCGATATCACGAGGCACTTCGATCGTGGGGGAGCCCTCCTCGCCCACCGCGGACGATGAACTCCCCTGTGGGCGGGCCTGCTCGATGCCATAGTTCATAGATGACTCCTCGTGCCGGTGACTTACAGTCCGACGTCAGCTTCGGCCGCCGCCGGGGAGCCGTAGTCGGCAAGATCGTGCGCGTTCTCGGCAAGCTCGCGCTCGTGATCGGCCTCCGCCAGCGCCTGATCCTCATTGCGCGTGAGCAACTGCTGCTGCTCGAGGCGGGTCTGTTCGCGTTCGGCGGCCTGTCGCTCGCGAAGCCGATCGTAGACACGCTGCCCATCGTCAGTGAGTCCACCCTCTTCGGTAACGAGATCCGGCTCGCTTGCCCGCCCGCGGAGCGACGCGCTCAAATAGAGGGGAACCGTCTCGCCGCGGCCGAGGGACTCGATCACACGGATCTGGTGCGGCTTCAAGCGCTGCAGCAGGAATTCGCCAGCCATGTTGACGCGGGGCGCAGGACCGACCCCTGCGGATGCGGCGGGCTGCGCTTCTTCGGCGGTTCGCGGCGGCTCATGCCGAACCGCCAGGGGCGCACCGGCCTCTTGGACGCGCCCGATGCCAGTCTCCGCCGCCCCCGTGCCGTCCGCAGGACCCGTGCCGGGCGTGGCCCCCGCACGGGCGTTATCGGCCTCGGCCACCCGGGCGAGCACCGCGGCCTGGCCGGTAATGTCCGCCGCCGGGTTGATTTCGGCGGCCTTGACGTGTCCCACCTGCCAGGCGGCCTGCAGGTCGGGGTTTTGCACCTTGTAGCCGAGGCGGCCGGCAATCTCCGCCGCGCGCGTGCGGAATTCCTCGCCGCCCGTGAGATCAAGTCCCGCCTCCAGGTCGAATTTCTGCGCGGCGATACGCAGTGCCGCCTCAATCTCCTGATCGCTCGTCTCATGCACGTCCAGCCGGTCGCCGCGATCGGTGATGACGCGCTTGTGATCGCGCTCGTAGTGCACCGGTACAAGGCCGTCCTTTTCGGTGCCGAACGTGGCGGCCAACCCCTCGAGTACCACGGGCGACATGTCGCCCGTCCGCTCTCCGGTGAAGCCGGCAACCGGCTGTGCTTCGGCGTGCAGCCGCTTCGCCACGCGCCGCCGCTCGCCGGTCAGGGTCGGATCGACGAATTTCTGCTCGAGGAAGCGGGCGAAGGTGAGCGGCGTGCGCCCCATGAGCTGCTGGCGCTCGGAGAGGTGACGCCGCTCGAGCGTTTCCTGCCGGCGCGCGAGCTCCTGCGCAACGAGTGAGTGCCGCGCGCCCGCCTGGAGGTTCTTGTACTGAGTCTCAATCTCCTCGCGAACCTCAGAGGTGGTCTCCGGCCGCTGGAATTCTTCCACCTCGCGGCGATGGCGGTCATTGAGCGCTTCGAGCTTGTCGTGGCGTTCGCGCGAGGCGTCCCGCTCCCGCTCGAGATACTCACGCGCGATCGCCTCCTCGAGCGCGATTTCCTCCGAGGACTTCTCCGGTGCCGCAGAGTGCGGCTCCATCGCCGCGACCTGATCGTTCACGTGCTCAGCTTGAGCGTTCATAGACTATTACCTCGAAAACTCGTATCTGTTGATGAAGCGCGCCCGATACGGCACCACGCTCTTCAATCCTTCTCCGCCGCCCGGGCCCTTGCGGGGCTGCGTAGCCCGGCCTGCGGCCCGCACTCTTACAGGGCACAGCCGACGTGCCCCGGCGCAGCCGGTGTCCCCACGCAGTGGGTCAACGCCGGTTGGTGCCGCACACCCGGGTCAGCGTCGCGTTCGCGTGTTTCAGGTCGGTCACCTGCTGGCTGAGCACTGTGATTGCACCCGCATCCCGCACCGAGGCCCGTTGATACCCCACCCAGACGCCAAACCCGCCGGCGCAGAGCACACACGCCAAGGCGATCCAGATCCAGGCGAGCTGAAAGCTCTCGCGCAGCGACTCCTTGATCGCCGCAATATCCACGTGAACCCCCATGTGGGGCTTGAGTCCCTCCACGACGCGCTCGGCGGTGACCGAGGCGATGCCCTCGTGATCGATCGCGGGTGGGGCGGGCACCCTCTGCGTCTCAAGAGAGGGATCCGGCGATGAGAAGACCGATCCGGACTCCCGCAACGCCTCAATCACCGCGGTCGCGATCGCCTCAACGGTCAAATCCGGGTCGGTCCGGACCTCCGTCCGCCGCTCGTCCAGGTGACGCTGCCGCACGGTGAGCGTCGCGCTCTCTTTTATGTGAGCGTCGAGTCGCTCGGCGAATCCCGCGAACTCTCCGGCGATGACTGCCTTGATCTGCCCGAGGACGCCGCGGCGCTCACCGTCGATGACCTCGCCTTCAATGGACTCCTTGATGGCGAGCAGCACATCGGCGCGCCCGGTGCAGCGCGCCCACACGAAGGCGACCAGCGCGATGATCGGGGCGGCCTTCGGGTCATCCGGCAGGTAGGTCGCCTGAATCAGCGCCTCGCGCAGGACCCGATAGTCCGCTTTGTCCTGATCCGAGAAGCGCGTGATCGGGATGCCGCGGGCATCCATGAAAAGCTGATCGGCGATGTCGTAGCCGCCCTCGCGCATCACTCGGCGTCCTCTTCACCGGTCGGCGAGTAATCGGCAATGACTTTCATGCTCGGCATCGCAGCCCCCACACTCGCGCGCAGGGACATGTCCGTACCGAGATCGAGCACCTTGTGGCCGTCCGGAGGGATGATCGTGTGCAGGGGTGCGCGCTCGATCCCATCGAGCACGGTCTCATTGATCGCCGGCAGGGTGACATCCGCCCACCCAGAGGACATGAGGGACTTGCGCAGCTCCGAATTCTCCCAGCGGTAGAATTCGCGCGCCCGCCCCCAGAACAAGTTGCGCACGGCGACGCCGCGGTCATACCGGTGAGGCAGCGCGATTTGCCGGCCCTCGAGGGCGGCCAGGCACTCCTTGGTCCGGGACAGCACCCACACCGGGATCATGTTCAGCGCCCGCATGGCTTCGCGGACGATGGCGATCTCGCCGCTGAACGCCCGCGTACCGATCTGCGAGGGCAGACTCACGATGACACGGTGCTCATTTTCGTCCTCGACGAACTCGCCGAAGCGCTTGACCAGATCAATCCAGCCGTCTTCATCCGAGAGGTCAAGAAGAGCGACCGCCGCGATCCCCGCTTGCGGGTCTTCCACATAACCGCCCGTGCCACCGATATCGGGATTGGAGCGATCACTGTCGATGACGTAGATTGACGGCCGGACCTCGGCCGGCAGAGTGACGTGATAGTGAATCAAGAGCCGCGCGGCGATGCTCTTGCCCACGCCGCCCTTGTCCCCGTCCACGAGAAAGACTTTGAGCATGACTATTCCCCAATGAACTTGCTGCGATCAGGTGGCGCCCCGGTGACGCGCTTGCGCCTGGCGTATGCCGCGAGGTCCTCCCCGGGGCGGATGTCAGAGCCATCCGCCCATTCCGGGATGCGGTGTTGAGCGCGCAGATCTGGAGTGAGCTCGACGCGCGCGGCGGCCGTGTCGGGGGAAGCGGAGG
Source organism: Pseudomonadota bacterium (assembly GCA_028067895.1). Lineage (GTDB taxonomy): Bacteria > Pseudomonadota > Gammaproteobacteria > Steroidobacterales > Steroidobacteraceae > 13-2-20CM-66-19. The sequence continues at coordinate 8,671 of JAPTUI010000451.1, forward strand.
TGGCGGCGCCGGTTGCACCGGCGGCCCGGTGTGTGCTCTCCCCCGAGGCCCCAGGCTGTGTTCCGGTCTTGGCTTTCCGGGGTGTCTTGCCGGCTGAACGGCCGACGCTCGAGCGCGGTTTTACCCGTTTGGCCGAGAGCGCGGCCAGCCAGGCGACGGCGGGGACCAACGGATAGGCCACCGCGAGGTCTTCCGCCAAGCGGGTGAGTTCTTCGGGGCTCGCGCACTGGATGCGCTCGAGCCGGGAAGGCTCGATGTGCGCGACGAACTCGACGGCGAACCCGGCAGGGGTGTGTTGCGCGCCGAGCGCCCGATCCCACGCGCGCAGCGCTCGATCGAGAACGGGAATCGCCTGCCGGGCGGCGACTATGTTGAATTCTTCGGAGGTTTCCGGCTTGGCTTCCCCGCCTGTCCCATTCGCCGCCGCGCCAGGGTCGCCTGCTGGGCTTCCCGCAAGCGGCGCAGTCGAGGCGGTTGCCCCGGCTGCGGATGATGTCCGGTCTTTCTTGCTCGCCATGGCTGAATCACTCGGTGAGTCATACAGCCGTTCTCGGCGAGCCGGGCCCTGCGGGCTGCACTGCCCCGCGCGGGGTACAACCTCCACGCCTGCCGCGCGGCGGCGGGTACCGCGCGATGGAGAAGACTCGGTAGCGAGCGCTATCCCGCGCTCTAGGAAT
>JAPTUI010000222.1 GCA_028067895.1 Pseudomonadota bacterium
GCGCGCCGACGAGTGCACCGGAGCCCGGGGCGTTAGCGCTGATGCTGGTGGGCCTGGGGTTGGTGGGTTTTGCGGCGCGCCGACGTTTGGCGCTTCGGTGATTCGAGTCATTTAGCTCATTTGAGGGGGTTCAGGGGGAAACTTCCCCCAGAGCCGTCGCGCGCACGGCGGGAAAAAAGACGTTTGGGTCGCTGCGACTCGCGTTGGAGGTCGGGTTGGCGTGCGCGCCATCCCGCCTGTCGCGACCGACCGGCTCCGGCTGCACGGCACCCTGCGTGCTCGCTGGGCGCTCCACGACGGAGCGCGGGACGCCGAGTTCCAGCGCACGGCAATACTTGAAGAGTTGATGGTGCCCGAGGTCGGAGTCGAACCGACACGCTTTTAAGGGCGGCGGATTTTCATCCCACTTCGACTTTCGTCGCCTCCGGGGTCTGGGACCGTCGGAGTTCGTGGGCTGGAGCACGCCTTCACCATAGCCTTGTGGCCTTAGGTGCCCGCCGTCTGCTCTCTACACCTTCCCCGCAGGCTGCGGGGCTTGGCTCGGCATGAGCTCGAATGTCTCAGGGCCTCTACCGAGTTTGACGGGCTTCACCTCACGGATTTCTCCGCGAGGGCTCAAGTTGAATGGTCTGAGTCCGCTGCGTCTACCAATTCCGCCACTCGGGCACGAGGGCGGGAGTATACGGGGCTGCGCGCGCGCTGGATACTGGCGGTGAGCCGGTGCGCCGTGCCACCGTGTACCATTCGCGGGTGAATCTCAGCGACTTCTCCTACGACCTGCCGCCCGAGCAGATCGCCCAAACTCCGCTCCCGGATCGCTCCGCCAGCCGCATGCTCGCGCTCGACCGGGACAGCGGTGCCTGGGCGGACGGATCGGTGCGCGATCTTCCCGAGCGGCTCCAGCCCGGGGACCTCATTGTGCTCAACGACACCCGTGTGGTGGCGGCTCGCCTGCACGGTGTGAAGCCGACGGGAGGGCACGTCGAGATGCTGCTCGAGCGGGCCTGCGCGGAGTGCGAAGCACTGGTCCAGCTACGTGCCAGCAAGCCCGTCCGGCCTGGACTTATGATCAGTACGGCCGGCGGCGCGATCGAGGTACTCGAGCGGCAGGACGACCTGTGGCGTGTGCGTGTGCCGGGGCCGGTCCTCGAATTCTTCGATCGCTGGGGCGAGGTGCCACTGCCCCCGTACATTGCGCGAACGGCCGATGCGGCGGACCGGCTGCGCTACCAGAGCGTCTTTGCCCGGGAACCCGGGGCCGTCGCTGCGCCCACTGCCAGCCTGCACTTTGATACCCCCTTGCTCGAGGCCATCGCGGCCCGAGGCGTCGAAACCGCGTTCGTGACGCTGCACGTCGGCGCCGGTACATTCCAGCCCGTGCGCACCGAGCAGGTCGAGGCACACGTCATGCACTCCGAGCGGGTGAGTGTCGGGGCACGGACTTGCGAGGCGGTGGTCCGGGCCCGTGCCCGCGGGGGGCGGATCGTGGCGGTCGGGACCACGGTCGTGCGGGCGCTGGAATCCGCTGCGCAGCAAAGTGCCGGCCGCGGTGGGGCGCTGATCGAGCCCTGGTCCGGGGAGACGCGCCTGTTCATCCGTCCGGGGTTCCAGTTCCGGGTGGTCGAGGCGTTGCTGACGAACTTTCACCTGCCCGAATCGACCCTGCTGATGCTCGTCTGTGCCTTCGCCGGCCGCGACGCGGTGCTCGGCGCCTACCGGCATGCGGTCGAGGCGGGCTACCGATTTTTCAGCTACGGGGATGCGATGTTCCTCGCGCGTGGTCTGGACGGCGCGAAGCCGCGCTGAATCTGACGATCGCACCCCATCCAAATGGTGATCTTGTGAGACCTAAGTTCGAATTGCTTGCCACGGACGGCGCTGCGCGCCGCGGCCGGCTGACCCTGGCCCATGGTACGGTCGAGACGCCGGCCTTCATGCCGGTCGGAACCTACGGCACGGTCAAGGCCATGACGCCGGAGGAGCTCGAGGGGCTCGGTGCCGAAATCATCCTTGGCAATACCTTCCACCTCATGCTGCGCCCAGGCGTCGAGAACGTCGCCGCGCACGGCGGCCTGCACGGCTTCATGCACTGGCGGCGGCCGATCCTCACCGATTCCGGCGGCTTTCAGGTGTTCAGCTTGAAGAGTCTGCGTAAGATCACCGAGGAAGGCGTCAAATTCCGCTCGCCGATCGACGGCAGCGAAGTACGCCTGCGGCCCGAGGACGCGATGCAGGTGCAGCTCGGGTTGCGCTCGGATATCGCGATGGCCTTCGACGAGTGTACCCCGTATCCGGCGAACGAGTCCGAGGCACACCAGTCCATGGAACGCTCGATGCGCTGGGCCGAACGCGGCCATCGGCGCTACTACCGCGACGAGCCACCGGGCGGACTCTTCGGCATCGTGCAGGGCGGCATGTATCCGGCCCTGCGCCTCGCCTCGCTCGAGGCGCTCTCGCGTCTCGATTGGCCGGGCCTCGCGATCGGGGGGCTCGCGGTCGGGGAGCCGGAGGCCGAGCGATTGCGCATTCTCGAGGCGCTCGTGCCGCACATGCCTGCGGATCGGCCGCGCTACCTGATGGGAGTCGGGCGACCGGAGGACATCATCGCGGCGGTGCTGCGAGGCGTGGATATGTTCGATTGCGTCATGCCCACCCGGCATGCCCGCAATGGCCACCTGTTCACCTCCGGGGGGGTGATCAACATCCGCAATGCCGTGCACGAACGCGATACCGGCCCGGTGGATCCTGAGTGTGACTGCTACACCTGCCGCAATTATTCCCGTGCCTACCTGCGCCACCTGGACCGCTGCAAGGAGATCCTGGGCAGCCGGCTGAACACCATCCACAACCTGGCGTTCTACCTGGGGCTGATGCGCCGTCTGCGCGGGGCCATCGAGGCGGGCCGGCTGGCCGCCTTCTGCACCGGATTTCTCGCCCGGCGGACCCGCCCCGACGCTGTGGCATAATGCCGGCCCTTCGCTCCGAGGCCCGCACTAGAGGCACCGGAGGTGGTCTCGAGGATCTTTTAAATGAATGCATTGATTCCTACCGCCTGGGCAGCCCCGGCCGCCCCGGCAGCCGGCCCGAGTCCGTTGCCTTCGCTGCTGCTGATGGGCGCGGTGATCATTGGGATGTATTTCCTGCTGATCCGGCCGCAGCAGAAGAAAATGAAGGAGCACCAGGCGCTGGTCTCCAAGCTCTCGGCGGGTGACGAGGTGGTCACCAGCGGAGGGCTCCTCGGACGCATCGTCGAGGTCGGCGAGCATTTCGTCACCCTGGAGATCGCCGAGGGCGTCCAGGTGAAGGTGCAGAAGCACCAGGTTAACGCCCTGATGCCCAAGGGCACCCTGAAAAGCGCGTAAGCCATGCTCGAATACGCCCGTTGGAAGTACATCCTGATCGCGGCCGTGCTGGCCCTCGGTCTGCTGTTCGCGCTGCCGAACGTGTTCGGTCAGGACCCGGCGCTGCAGTTGGCGCACGCGGATCACTCAGCAGTGACGAGCGCCGAGACGCACGTGATCACTTCCTTCCTGCAACAGCAGAAGATCCCGTTCCGCAGAGCATACGTGCAGAACGGACGGCTGATCGTGCGATTTGCGAACGTGCCGGACCAGCTACGCGGCAGCGATGCCATCGATGGCCAGTTCAAGAAGCAGTACATCTCGGCCAAGACGCTCGTGCCGCGCACTCCGGGGTGGCTGCGCGCGCTGGGGCTGAAGCCGATGCCGCTCGGCCTGGATCTGAGCGGTGGCCTTGACCTTCTTTACCAGGTCGACATCAAGAGCGCGGTCCGCCAGATCCTGCAGACCTACACCCAGGACGCTTCGCGGGCGCTGGCGGATGCGAAGGTGCCGGTAACCGGCATCGCAGATGTCGCCATCGACGGCAGCAGGCTGCCGAACACGATCCAGATCACGCTTGCGCCGAACGCGAACCTCGCCGCCGCGCAGCGCGCGCTGACCGATCCGCTGCGCGGCCTGACCATTACCACGAGCACCGGCTCCAGCGGCGCGGTCATCCAGGCGACGATGCCGGCGGCGAAAATTCTCGCGCGTGAGAATTATGCGATCGAGCAGAACATCTCGATCCTGCGCAACCGCGCCAATCAGCTGGGCGTTTCCGAGCCGAAGGTCGAGCGCCAGGGCAACGACCGGATCGACGTGCAGCTGCCGGGCGTGCAGAACATGGCCGAGGTCAAGCACCTTCTCGGTCAGACCGCGACGCTGGAATTTCACCTCAACGACATGGAGAACAGCGCGTTCGAGGCGCAGCAGAGTGGCAACGTGCCGCTCGGGGACAAGCTGTACACGAACACCTCGATGGGCATCCCGGTGCTGCTGAAGCGCGAGGTGATCGCCACCGGGGATCAGCTGACTAATGCCACGGTGGGCCAGAGCCAGCAAGGACCGGCCGTCAATATCACGCTCGACAGCCGGGCTGGCGAGAGCATGCTGCGCACCACCAAGCAGAACGTCGGCAAGCAGATGGGCGTGGTGCTGATCACCAAGCACACCGAGACCCGCGAGGTCGACGGCAAGCAGGTGACTCGGCAGGTGACCACCGAGAAAGTGATCAATGACGCCACCATCGACGGAGTATTCGCCGATCGCTTCCAGATCACGGGTCTGACCCTCGGGGAGGCTCAGGATCTGGCCATCCTGCTCAGGTCTGGCTCGTTCGTCACGCCCATCAGTCTGGTGTCGGAGAACATCATCGGTCCGAGCCTCGGTGCGGCCAATATCCGCATGGGCATGATGGCGCTGATCATCGGCATGGCTGGCGTGCTGCTGTTTATGGCGCTTTACTACAAGATCTTCGGGCTGGTGGCCGATGCGGTCCTGGTGGCGAACGTCGTGCTGCTGACCGCATTGCTGTCGATGATGCACGCTTCGCTGTCGCTGCCGGGCATCGCCGGTATCATCCTCACCGTCGGTATCGCAGTCGATGCGAATGTGCTGATTTACGAGCGTATCCGCGAGGAGCTGCGCAAGGGCGTCACGCCTCAGGCGGCGATCCGAGCCGGATTTGAAAAGGCGTTCTCGGCAATCGCCGATTCGAATGTCACCACGGCGATCGCGGGCTTGGTGTTGTGGATCTTCGGCACCGGCGCGATCCGCGGCTTCGCTGTGGTGCTCACGCTCGGCATTGCTACTTCGATGTTCACCTCGCTGATGGGCAGTCGCGCGCTGGTGACACTCATGTACGGCGGGCGGCGCAAGATCGCCCGGCTGCACATCTAGGGGATTGCACGTGGAATTTTTCAGCCATCAAACCAACTTCCAGTTCATGGCCACACGCAAGGTGTGGTTTGGACTGTCCATCGTGCTGATGATCGCCTCATCCGTGCTCCTGTTCACTCGTGGTCTGAACCTGGCCATCGACTTCACCGGCGGCGTCACTGTGCAGGCGACGTTCCCGACCTCGGCGGACCTCTCGGCAGTGCGGCAGAAGGTTGCCGCAGCCGGTTTCAAGGACGCGGTGGTCGAATACGTCGGAACCTCACGGACCATTGCCGTGCGCTTGCCGCCGGAGCCGCACCAGACGTCCACGCAGCTGCGTACCCGAATGGAGAACGCGCTGAAGCAGGTCAACTCCGGGGCTAGCGTGCAGTCGCTCTCGGTGGTCGGGCCGCAGGTTGGCTCGCAGTTGGAAAAGAGCGCCGGCTGGGCGCTTGCGTTCACGCTGCTGTTCATCTTCCTGTACATCGCTTGGCGCTTCCACACCTGGAGACTCTCCCTCGGGGCCATTCTCGCGGTGCTGCATGATCCAATCCTGGTGCTCGGGTTCTTCGCCCTCACGCAGATCTCCTTCGATCTGAACGTGGTCGCAGCGGTGCTGGCGGTCATCGGCTATTCGCTGAACGACACCGTGGTGGTGTTCGACCGTATCCGCGAGCGCTTCGAGGGCAACCGGCGGCTCGCCCCGAACGTCGTGCTCGATCAGGCGATCAACCAGACGCTCTCACGTACCATCATGACCAAGGTGGTGACGTCGATTGTCGTGGTGGCGCTGCTCGTGCTCGGCGGCCCGGTGCTGCGCGGCTTCTCGGCCGCACTGCTGATCGGTATCCTCGCCGGCACGTACTCCTCGATCTACATCTCCAGCGCCATCGCGCTCGAGTGCGGTCTGACCGCCGAGCACATCTTTCCGTCCGCCCGCAAGGCGGCCGCGGACGAGCTGCCCTGAGGACGGAGATTTGGCTGCACACGCACTGTTGAACATCGCGGTCCGCGCCGCGCGCCGCGCTGGCGAGGTGATCGTGCGCAGCATGAATAATCTCGAGTCCCTGACCGTCACGGCGAAGGCGCGCAACGACTTTGTCTCCGAGGTCGATCGGGCCGCCGAGGCGCAGATCGTCGAGGTTATCCGCCGGCATTATCCGCACCACGCCATCCTCGCGGAGGAGAGCGGTGCGCACGGCGATCACGAGGTCCGCTGGATCATCGATCCGCTCGACGGTACGACGAACTTCCTGCATGGCTTTCCGGTGTTCGCCGTGTCGATCGCGTGTGAGCAAAGCGGGCGGCTCGAGCACGCGGTCGTCTACGATCCGATGCGCCAGGAGCTGTTCACCGCCTCGCGCGGCGCTGGGGCGCACCTGGACAACCGGCGCATCCGCGTCAGCAAGCAGCGTACGCTCGAGGGTGCGCTGCTCGGCACGGGCTTTCCGTTCCGCGCCAATGATCGCTACGTCGATGCCTATTTCTCGATGCTCAAGGCGGCCACACAGGTTGCCGCCGGCATTCGCCGACCCGGAGCTGCAGCGCTCGATCTGGCGTATGTGGCTGCCGGGCGCATCGATGGGTTCTGGGAGTTTGGACTCGCGCCCTGGGACACGGCGGCCGGTACGCTGCTGGTGCAGGAAGCTGGCGGTCACATCGGCACTCCGGGTGGGGAACCGTACCAGCAGGGCGGGCATGTCGTGGCAGGTAACCCGAAGGTGTATGCGGCGCTTCTAGAGCTGTTTGCGCCTTACATTCCTGAGGAAATGCGCTCGCGCTGAACCGCCTGATCGGGTCGGCGGGCGGACTCGCAATCCGGGATGTCCTTGTGTACAGTCCCGGAATGATAAGACAGATTTTTGCAACAAAATCGGTCGCCGAAATCGAAGCAGCGGACGCTTCGGACTCAGAGGGGCATCAGCTCAAACGGACCCTCTCGGCCACGGCGCTCACCATGCTCGGTATCGGGGGGATCATCGGTACCGGGATCTTCGTGCTCACCGGCGTGGCGGCCGCGCAGTATGCAGGGCCCGCGCTGGTGCTCTCGTTCATCATCGCCGGCATCGGCTGCGCGTTCGCGGGATTGTGTTACGCGGAATTCGCAGCCATGATTCCGGTCTCCGGCAGCGCATACTCCTACACCTACGCTACGCTTGGTGAGGGCATCGCTTGGTTCATTGGCTGGAATCTGGTGCTCGAGTACCTCTTCGCAGTGGCGACGGTATCGGTCGGTTGGTCCGGTTACGTGGCGCGCCTCTTGGGCACCTTCGGTGTGCACTTGCCCAATGCACTCTCGCATGCCCCGTTCATGCAGGCGGCGCCGAACAGTTTCTCGGTGATGGCCTCCGGCGCGATCTTGAACGTTCCGGCAGTGCTGATCGTGCTGGCGCTTGCGACCGTGTGTTACATCGGCATCAAGCAGTCCGCGGAGTTCAATACCGTCATCGTCACTCTGAAAGTCGCGGTGGTGGTGCTGTTCATCGTGCTCGGTATGGGCTTCATCCAGCACAACAATTGGCATCCGTTCATTCCGGCGCCGACGGGACGTCCGGATCAGTATGGCTGGGGCGGAGTATTCACGGCCTCGGGCGTCATCTTCTTCGCGTACATCGGCTTCGATGCGATCTCGACCACCGCCCAGGAGGCGAAGAACCCGCAGCGGGACATGCCCATCGGCATTCTGTCCAGTTTGGTCGTCTGCACGCTGCTGTATGTGGCGGTCTCGGCGGTGCTGACCGGCATGGTGCACTACACCAAGTTGAACGTCGCGGCGCCGATCGCACTGGCGCTCGATACGTATCCGCAGCTGCGTTGGTTCAGTGTGCCGGTCGACATCGGTGCCATTCTCGGCATGACCTCGGTGATGCTGGTGATGACCATCGCGCAGGCGCGCATCTTCTACTCCATGGCGCAAGATGGGCTGTTGCCGCCGGTGTTCGGGAAGATCCACGCCAAGTTCCGCACCCCCTCGGTCGGCACCGTCGTCACGGGTGTGACTGCCGCGGTGATCGGCGGGCTGTTCCCGGTCGATCTGCTCGGCGAGCTCGTATCGATCGGTACGCTGATGGCGTTCGTCACGGTGTGCATCGGTGTGCTGGTGCTGCGCTACACGCGCCCTGACCTGGAACGCCCGTTCCGCGTGCCGATGCCGTGGCTGACGTGCACGGCCGGGGCGCTGGTCTGCGGATTCATGATCTACAAGCTGCCCGGCAGCACCTGGGTACGTCTGATCGTGTGGACCGTGATCGGGGCTTTGGTGTATGGCTTCTACGGGTATCGGCACAGCAAGCTGCGCACGCGCGTCGCCGAGCCTGCGCGCTGAGCCGATTGGGCTGCGAGGGGTGCGCGGGGAGCGGCCCCCCGAGCCCGCAGCGGGCACGACACGTCAGGTCATTGACGATGGATAATGCGCAGATCCGCATCGTATTGGTCGAGCCGTCCCACCCGGGCAATATCGGCGCGGTGGCGCGCGCGATGAAGAACATGGGTCTCGCGCAGCTGGTGCTGGTGAGCCCTCGGCAGTTCCCCGATCCGGAGGCGAGCGCTCGGGCGTCCGGTGCCGATGACGTGCTCGAGCGGGCACGTGTCGTGGCGACTTTGCCCGAGGCATTGCAGGGCTGCGGGTTCGTGGCCGCCACGACCTCGCGCGAACGGGATCAGCATTTCCGCATCGCCGATGTGCGCGACGCGGCGGCACGAGTCGCGCTCGAATCCGGTCGCGGGCCGGTGGCCGTGCTGTTCGGGTCCGAGCGGGCAGGCCTCACCAACGAGCAGCTCGAAGCGGCGCATCTGCTGGTGAGCATCCCGGCGAGCCCGGCGTATCCCTCGCTCAATCTCGCCATGGCGGTGCAGATCGTCGTCTACGAGGTCTTCCGGACCGGCGGCGTCGCGATCGATCCGGCCCCGGCGGCCGGGCCGCTCGCCGAACCGGCGGATCTGGAACGGCTGTACACGCATTTTGCCGAGGTGCTCGAGGAAGTGGATTTTCGTGACCGCACCCAAAGCGGCACGCACCTCATGGCGAGAATTCGCCGCTTCCTGCAGCGTGCCGAGCTGGACCGCAATGAGGTGAATATTCTGCGCGGC
>JAPTUI010000214.1 GCA_028067895.1 Pseudomonadota bacterium
CCGTCGTTCGCATCGGGGAGGACGGGGCATCGGCGGCGCCAGCGCGGCGAATCGCAATGGTGCGTCGGTTGACGCGAGTGAAGGTGAACCCGGAACCGGACAGCAACTGCATCAAGGCGGCACGGAGCCCCATGCGTCCGGCGAGCGGTCGGGCCTTGACATGCTCAAGCGCCCGGTAATCGAACAGCAGCTGCACGTGCGCCTGATGCGCGAACTCGCGCAGTGCCGCCGTCATCGGCTGCGCGGATATTTTAAATGCCATCGGAGGATCCGCCGCCGCCGCGAGCGGCGCGATGGACATCGAGGCACAAACCAGCAGAATCGTCGCCAAAATCAGCGGCCACCGTGCAATGCGTAGCATGCGACCCCCTCAGTCGTTTTTTATCGTGCGCTTGAGTGAGGACGGACGGCGCTTGAATCTCCTACACCGCCATCGACCTCACTTCACCGCGGCGCGGTACAAAAGGATGGTGTGACGGGGTCCGGGGAGGGACTGGATGTTGAACGAGCGGCCCAGCGCCGCGACGAAACTGTTCACGGCGAGGACGCGGAACGTACCGCCGATGCGCAGCCGCAGGAGGGTCGGATCGGTGACGATGATCTTGCGGTAATTCGAGCGGTTGAACTGCGCAACGACCCGGCCGAGCGTTTCGCCACGAAAATTCATTTTGCGCCGCAACCAGTGCAACTGCCGTGCAATGTGCTGCGGCGAGTCGTGCCGGACTACGACGCGATGTGCCGTGAGCACGGCCTCATCGTCAGCCCAGAGCACCGGTACGTTGCGCTGCGAACCAGGCGGAGCGTCCCCATCGGGCAAGATGGCGACCCGGCCGCGGCGAACGAAAATCCGAACGGTGCGCGCATCCTTGCGCCGCACGTCGAACACGGTGCCGACATCGCGCACCGTGTGCCCGTCGGCGCTGACCTGGAACGGCCAATGGCCGTTGTGGACGACTTTGAACTGCGCCTCGCCGCGAACCAGGACGACGGACCGTGTCGTCCGATTGAAGCGAACCCGCAGTTCGGTGTTCGCATTGAGCGTCGCCACGGTGCCGTCGGACAGGACCACGCGCGAGAGCGCGTCGGGCCCAGCGCGAAGAACTTCAGCGATACCGCGCGCAGACAGATGCCACCAGGTCAGGAATCCGGCGGCAACGGCAGCAATCGCGAGTGCAGCCAAAGCATGGCGGCGCAGGCGAGGGACGACCGAGGCGCGCCGGCGCTCTGGCCTGGCATGGGCGGGCGCCAGTAGATCCGGATCGATCGCCTCATTTCGAGGACGGAGGCGCGCCAGCCGTTCGGTTCGGGTCCACGCCTCAGCCAGACGCAGATATGCGGCGCGATGACGCGAGTCTGCCAGCAGCCAGGCCGCGAGCTCCACATCCACGGCCGAGCCGTGCGCATCGCTGCGCGCGATCCACGCTGCTGCGCGTTCCTCGATGTCCGTCGCTTCACTCATGACGTTTCAACCGCCGCGCCAGACGCCCCGCCAATGAGTACGGCTGATCTGCCCCCACTTCGCGCGCAAACAGTGATTCGGCACAGCGGCGCACCGCACGAGCGAGCAATTGCTCGACGGTGCTCTCTTTGATGCACAGCCGCACCGCGATTTCCCGTTGGGACAATCCATACACACGCCGCAGCGTCAGAGCCTGCCGACAGCGCTCGGGAAGCTCCGCAACACATTCGGCGAGCAGCGCGAGTTCCTGGTGGGCATTGACGATCTCCTCCACTTGAGCCGACTCATCGAGCACGTCGAGTGCCGCAATGTCTGCGACCAGATTGATCGGCACGACGTCCCGATGCCGCAGCCAGTCGAGCGCGACATTGCGCGCCACCGTCAGTGCGAAGGCGCGGACGGAGCGGATCTCGCCACTGGACTCACCCTGTGCACTCAACAGGCGCGCATAGGTTTCCTGCAGGAGTTCGTCCACGTCCGCCGCGTTGTGCGCATAGCGGAACAGGAACGCTCGCAGGAGCCCTTCGCATTCCAGGGCCTCGATAAGATACCGACTGCCGGTTCCGGCCACTCACTTGCCCCCCCGCAGCGGAGCATGCGCCGGCACGTCGGGGCGTGCAAGCACGTCCCGGCTCTTCCAACCGAATCGACAAGCCGAGGCGATCGCCGATGTAGGAAACGCGCGCGCCAGCCGTCTAAAGCGCGCAGCGAGCGGCTATGCGGAAGGGTCCGGGTCGTACCATCCCTCGGGCGGCGCGACTCGATCCGCTTCCGATGGACCCCAGGTACCGGGCTCGTACGGATACACCGGCGTGTCGGCCTTCAGCACCGGATCGACGATGCGCCACGCCTCTTCGACGTAGTCCTCGCGGGCGAACAGCGTCCGATCACCGGCCATGGCATCGGTGAGCACCCGTTCATAGGCGTCCATTTCATTGGCGCCCTCGTGCCGGCTGGCAAGCAGTTCATTGGTCTGGCCGACACCGAGTTCGGCTTCGTCCATCACGTTCAGACCGATCGCCATTTCCGTCTGCGGGCTGATGCGGAAGCGGAAATAGTCATGCTGCGGCGTGCAGCCCGGATATACCGCCGGCGGCCGGCGCAGATGCGCCACCACTTCTGTGCAGGTGACGGGCAGCGATTTTCCGGCGCGAATGTAAAACGGCACGCCCTGCCAACGCCAGTTGTCCACTGCCAGACGCAACGCGGCGAAGGTTTCGGTCTTCGATCCGGCCGCGACGCCAGGCTCGTTCAGGTAACCGCGGAACTGGCCGCGCACCAGGCCTGAAGTCGTCAACTCCGGAATCGCTTTGAGAACCTTCACCTTCTCATCCCGAATCGACTCACTGTCGGTGCGGGCTGGCGGTTCCATGGCGAGATTGGCCAGCACCTGAAACAGGTGATTCTGGACTACGTCGCGCACCGCACCGACCGGATCGTAGAATGCGCCGCGACCCTGGATACCGAAGTTCTCGGCCATCGTGATCTGCACGCTCTTGATGTAATCGCGGTTCCAGAACGCCTCCAGCAGCGCGTTCGTGAACCGGAAGAACACCATGTTGTGCACCGGCCGCTTGCCCAGGTAGTGATCGATCCGGAAGATGTGTTCTTCGTCGAACGACTCGAGCAGAATCGCGTTCAGGTCTCGGGCCGATTGTAAATCGCGGCCGAAGGGCTTCTCGACCACGACGCGCGAGCCGACTTCGGTGCACCCAGCATGGGCGAGTTGCTCGACGACCTTGCCGAACAGCGACGGCGGTATGGCAAGGTAATGGGCCGGTCGGTGCGCCTCGCCGAGCAGTTTGCGTAGCGCGCTGAAGGTCGACGGGGCGGAATAATCCCCATCCACGTAGGAGAGCAATGTGGTCAGTTTGGCGAACGCCGCCTCGTCGACCCCGCCGCCGTGCTTCTCCAGGCTGTCCCGCGCCCGGGCTCTGAGTTGCTCGATCCCCCAGCCGGCCTTGGCCACGCCGATGACCGGAACGTTGAGCGTGCCGCGCTTCACCATCGCCTGCAGCGCCGGAAAGACTTTCTTGTGCGCCAGATCTCCAGTCGCCCCGAAGAAAACCAACGCATCGCTGTGAGTATCGCTCATAGGAACCTCCCGCCGTCCCGACTCACTTCGAGGGCTTCTCGAGGTGTCCGCCGAACCCGTAGCGCATGGCGGAGAGCACTTTCGCCTGGAAATCCGCCTCCCCGCGGGAACTGAAGCGCTCGTACAGCGCGGTGGTGAGCACCGGCGCCGGCTGCCCTTCGTCGATCGCCGCCTTGATCGTCCAGCGCCCCTCGCCGGAGTCCGAGACCCGTCCGGCGAATTTCGCCAGCGGCGGGTCCTGCTGCAGTGCCGCAGCCGTCAGATCGAGCAGCCACGAGGCGATCACGCTGCCGCGGCGCCAGACCTCGGCGATGTCCGCCAGGTTCAGATCGTACTGGTAGTGCTGCGGGTCGCGCAGCGGCGTCGTTTCCGCGTCGACGTCGCTCGAGCGCTTGCCGACGTTCGCCGCGCGCAGGATGCCGAGGCCCTCGGCGTACGCGGCCATCAGTCCATATTCAATGCCATTGTGAACCATCTTCACGAAGTGGCCGGCACCGCTCGGTCCGCAGTGCAGGTAGCCCTGCTCGGCAGTACCAGCGGAGTGCTCGCGGCCCGGGGTACGCGGGATCGTGCCGATCCCCGGAGCAAGCTGCGCGAAGATCGGATCGAGCGATTTCACCGAAGCTTCGTCGCCGCCGATCATCATGCAATAGCCGCGCTCCAGACCCCAGACGCCGCCGCTCGTGCCGACGTCGAGGTAATGGATGCCCTGCTCGGCGAGCGCCTGGGACCGGCGGATGTCATCGATGTAGTAGGAGTTGCCGCCGTCGATGACAATATCGCCTTTGGCGAGCAGCGGAGCCAGCTCCGCCAGCGTGTCGTCCACGACCGCGGCCGGGACCATCAGCCATACGGCCCGCGGTGTCTTCAGCTTCTTGACGAACTCGGCAAGCGATGCGGCACCGGTGGCCTTCTCCTTGACAAGACCGGCCACGGCATCCGCCGACCGATCGTACACCACGCAGTCGTGGCCGCCCTTCAGGAGGCGCCTCACCATGTTGGCGCCCATGCGTCCGAGGCCGATCATTCCGAGTTGCATGAAACCTCCTTCAGTATCTGCTGCCGACGCATCCGCCCCGCCGCGCTGCGCGCGGCGGGGCGCTGTGCCGCTGTTACGACGCGCTCTTCATCCTCCGATACCGGCGAATGAGGCTGTTCGTCGAGCTGTCGTGTTTCAGAGCCGGGTCACCCGCGGCTTCCAGTTCGGGGATGATCGCCTGAGCCAGCGCTTTGCCGAGCTCGACGCCCCACTGATCGAAAGAATTGATGTTCCAGATGACGCCTTGGGTGAACACGGCGTGCTCGTAGAGCGCAACCAGCGTCCCGAGCGCGTGCGGCGTCAGCCGCTCGGCCAGGATCGTGTTCGACGGACGATTCCCCTCGAACACCCGGTGCGGCACCAGCCACTCCGGCGTTCCCTCGGCGCGCACCTGTTCGGGCGTCTTGCCGAAGGCGAGTGCTTCGCCTTGCGCGAACACATTGGCGAGCAGCATGTCGTGATGCCGTCCGAGCGGCGTCAGGGCATGGGCGAACCCGATGAAATCGCACGGAATCAGCCGGGTACCCTGATGGATCAGCTGGTAGAAGGAATGCTGTCCGTTGGTGCCCGGCTCGCCCCAGTAGACCGGTCCGGTATCGACCCCGACCGGCGCACCCTCGAGCGTCACGTGCTTGCCGTTGCTCTCCATCGTCAGCTGCTGCAGGTAGGCCGGGAAACGCTTCAGGTACTGCTCATAGGGCAACACGGCTACGGTCTGCGCACCGAAGAAGTCCGTGTACCAGACCCCGAGCAGCCCGAGCAGCACTGGCAGGTTGTGCTCGAATGGCGTGGCACGGAAGTGCTCGTCCATGGCGTGAAAGCCCGCCAGTAGCGCGTGGAAATTCTCCGCACCGATCGCAATCATCGTCGAGAGACCGATCGCCGAGTCCATCGAGTAGCGTCCGCCGACCCAGTCCCAGAAGCCAAACATGTTGTCGGTATCGATACCGAATTCGGCGACCTTCTGCGCATTGGTCGACACGGCGACGAAGTGCTTCGCCACTGCTTTGGCATCGGTACTGAGCCCGCGCATCAGCCATTCGCGGGCAGTATGCGCATTGGTCATGGTCTCGAGCGTCGTGAAGGTCTTCGACGACACGATGAACAACGTTTCGGACGGGTCCAGACCTTCCGTCGCCTCGATGAAATCCGCACCGTCGACGTTCGAGACGAACCGCACGCACAGCGACCGCTCGCTGTAGTGCCGCAGCGCCTCGTACGCCATGACCGGACCGAGATCCGACCCGCCGATGCCGATATTGATGACGTTGCGAATCCGCTTGCCGGTGTGGCCGCGCCACTCACCGCTGCGCACGCGCTCGGCGAAGGCCGCCATCCGGTCGAGAACCGCGTGCACCTCGGGAACGACGTTCGTGCCGTCGACCAGGATGCTCGCGCCACGTGGGGCGCGCAGTGCCACGTGCAGAACCGCGCGATTCTCCGTGGTATTGATCTTCTGACCACCGAACATCGCCTCGATGCGATCGCGCAGTCCGCACTCAGTCGCGAGCTGCAGCAGCAGCTGCAGCGTCTCCTCGGTGATCCGGTTCTTCGAGTAATCCAGGAATAGGCCTGCGCCCTCGACGCTGAAGCGCTCAGCGCGACGCGGATCCTCGGCGAACAGCTCGCGCAGATGCTTGCCGGCGACAGCACGATGATGCTGGGCGAGGGCGTTCCACGCCGGACGGGTCGCAAGAACGGCAGACTTCGAACTCATGCGGGCCTCCTTACTTCTTGCGTGTCTTCGTGGGCGTCTTCTTGGGCGTCTTCTTGCGGGCCACCCGCGCCTCACCGGACGACTGCGGCTTTTCCCACAGTTTGAAGCCGCCGGCGAACGCATTGGCGTTGTCGCCGGCCCGGCAGAGTGCCGGTAGTTCCTTCAGATGCCTGACGTTGCCGCCGCCGATCACAATCTCGTCCGGTTCCAATGCGCGGCTCAAGCGCTTGATGACATCCGCGACGTGCTTGCGCCACTTCTTCTTGCCCATGCGCTCGAGCGCACTGTCGCTGACGTAATCTTCGTAGGTGTGCTTCAGGTACGGAAGGTGACCGATTTCCATCGGCTCGACGAGCCCGTCGACGATGAGCGCGGTGCCGAGGCCCGTCCCGAGGCCGAGAAAGAGCATCTTGCCGCTGCGGTAGCTGCCGAGTGCCTGCATCGCCGCGTCGTTCATCAGCCGCACCGGACAGCCGAACGCGGCGCGAAAATCGAACCCCACCCAGCCCGGACCGAGATTGTGCGGCTCGGCGACGACCCGGCCGTGCATCACCGGGCCGGGATAACCGATCGAGACGGCCTCGTAACGCCAGCCGCGGGCCAGTTGCTTGACTTTGGCCGCCATCTGCCGGGCCGTCAGTTTCGGCCCCGAGGCGAACTCCCGCTTCTCGGTCTGACCGGTGGCGAGGATCTTGACGTGAGTCCCGCCGACATCGACGACGAGTACGTTCATGCGCTTAGGCTGCCGCGCCGAGGGCCGAGCTCTTCTTGGCGATCATGCCGAGCAGTTCCTGCCAGGATTTCACGAACGCCTTGGCTCCTTCGTCCTGCAGCTGCGCCGCCAGCGCATCGATATCGATGCCCGCCTTGACGAACCGGGCGAGCACCGCTTCGCAGTCCCCGCCGTCGGCCGGCATGCTGCCGCCGATCTCATTGCGCTGCGCAAGCGCCTTCAGCGTTGCCTCGGGCATGGTGTTCACGGTGAAGGGTGCGGCCAGGGTCTTGACGTACAGCACCTCATCGGCCTTCGGATCCTTAGTACCGGTGCTGGCCCAGAGCAGCCGCTGCACGCGGGCGCCGGCGTTGAAGGCCCGTTGCCAGCGCGGCGCGTTGAACAGATCCTGGTAGGCCCGATAGGTCCGGCCCGCCACGGCGATGCCGAGTCGATTGACCAGATCTTCCGGCACCTTGCCGCTCACGGCCACGTCCCAGCGGCTGATGAACACCGAGGCGACCGAGCCGACGGCGGGATTCAGGCCCGCGGCGATACGCCGCTCGACCCCGCGCAGGTAGGCCTCGGCAGCGGCCACGTACTGCTCGCGCGAGAACAGCAGCGTCACATTGACCGGAATGCCGGCGAAGATCGCCTCTTCAATGGCCGGCAATCCCTCGCGGGTACCCGGAATCTTGATGAACAGGTTCGGTCGCTTGGCCCGCTCGTGCAGTTCCTTCGCCGCGGCAATCGTGGCCCGGGTGTCATAGGCGAGCTGCGGGGAGACCTCAAGGGACACCCAGCCGTCGACACCGTCGGTCCGATCGAACGTGGCGCGGAACTCGTCCGCGGCGCGCGTGATGTCCTGCAGCGCCAGATCAAAAAACAGTACCTCGCCGCTGCGACCCTGCTTCAACCCGGCCCGGATCGACCCATCGTAGGCGTCGCTCTTCTTCAGCGCGTGATCGAAGATGGTGGGGTTCGAGGTGAGCCCGGTCACCGACAGTTCGGCGATGTACTGCCGCAGCGTTCCGCTGTCGAGCAGATCACGGGTGATGTTGTCCAGCCAGATGCTCTGGCCGAACTGATTCAGGAGCTGGGTCGCTTTCATGATCTAACCTCCATCGCAAACCGGATCGCGCGCCGCTGCCGAAGGGCGAAGCGATTAGGCGCAGGGAACGATTCGTTCGATCGGGACGATCGTCGCGAGGATGACGTGAGGGCCGCACAACCGCCGCGACAGCGGTGAGCGAACGTCACCCGGCGCTACTCCGTATGCCGATCAGGGTAGCACACCCAGGCAGCATGCGTCATGCACGCGCAGCCGGTAACTATGCCTCATTCGGGCAAATGGCGCGTGTCGTTCCACAGTCGCACGACCGGCTCGCGCGCATCGTGCTCGTAGCCGAGCTCGCTCACGCTCGTGGTTCCGAGCAGCAATAGCCGTCCGCCGTCCGGCGCAAGTCCCAGCCAGCGCGCGCTCAACACCCTGAGAAAATGGCCGCTGGAGAACAACAAAACGTTGCCGCCCGTGGCGCGCACCTTGGCAATGACCCGATCTGCGCGCGCCCCCACGTCGGCCGCCGACTCTCCACCCGGGCAGCCGTCGCGGAACAGATCCCAGTCGGGCCGCTCGGCGCGGATCTCCGCCGTGCGGCGCCCCTCGTAGGCGCCGTAGTTCCACTCGCACAGATCCGCATCAGTGCGAGCCGCGGCGCCGAATCCAGCCAGCTCGCACGTCCGCGCGGCTCTCTGCAGCGGGCTGGTCAGCACCAGGGAGAACTGCGGATCACGCAGCCGCGGCACGAGGGCGCGCGCTGCCCGTTCGCCGCGCTCGGTGAGCGGCAGATCGGTGAGCCCGGTGTGCTGTCCACTGAGGCTCCAGACCGTCTCACCATGGCGAACCAGACAGATAATCGGCAGTGTGGTACTCATGCAGCGGGATCCGCGGATCAAAGCAAGAAGTGCGTTGATCGTACGCACGATGCCGCGCCATGTGAAGAGCACTACATCGAAAGGGGCAGACATCGCGGCGGCTCAGTGCGCCGCCGTCACGCGGCATGCATCGAGCCGCAGCGTCTCGAGCACCGCCGGGAGCGGTTCGGGTCTGTGGATTGCGCAGCCCTGGGCGTATTTGACCCCCAGATCGCGCAAGAGTTTCAGGATGATCTGCGACTCGACGTACTCGGCGACGCACGCGATGCCGTAGGCCCTGCAAAGCTGTGCAACGGCGCTCACCGTGGCGCGGGATCGGGCACTGCGGG
>JAPTUI010000075.1 GCA_028067895.1 Pseudomonadota bacterium
GTCCGGGACCGCGACAATGCGGAGGACCTGACCCAGGAGGTGCTGCTGCGGGTGTTCCGCGCCGGGGAACTCGAGGCGATCGAGCGCCCCGAGAGTTATGTGTTCAAGGTGGCGGCCAACTTGCTGAAGGACTTGCGCCGGCGTGCGGCGCGCCGGCCCGGGGAGGTCAGCTCGCCCCTGGAGGACGGGGAGGAGGGCTCCCCGGAGGCGCTGATCGATGAGCGCTCTCCGGAGCGCGTCATGCTCGGAGAGGCGAGTCTCGCTCAGGTGCTCGAGGCGCTCGGGGAGCTCACCGAGCTGACCCGCAACGTCTTTATCCTGTTCCGCCTGGAAAACATGAAGCAGAAGGACATTGCGGCCCTGTACGGCATTGCACAGAGCACGGTCGAGAAGCACGTGATGCGCGCCATGCTTCATCTGGCCACGCGGTGCGGCGGACAATGAACGTGCACGGCGAATCCCCCACCGCGAGCAGCCTCGAGCAGGCCGCCGCCTGGCGCATCCGGCTGACGGAGTCCCCGGAGCTGTTTCGTGCCGGGTTTTCCGTTTGGCTCGCCGCCGATCCGGCCAACGAGCAGGCTTGGCGGGCCGTGCAGACGCCGTGGATGTTCCTCGGCGAGCAGTCGACTTCCCCGAGCGTGGTGCGGCTGCGCCGCACCGCGCTGGTACACGCGTACAACGCGCTGCGCAGCAATTGGCTACGCGCCAAGCTGCGCCGCCCGCCGGTGCGCCTCGCCGCGGCGGCGAGCGTGCTGATCGCGCTCGTGGGCGGGATTCTCTGGTGGCAGCACCGTCCGCTCGTCTACACCACCGGCCCCGGCGAACAGCGCTCGGTGCGCCTGGCGGACGGCTCGAGAATCGTGCTCGATGCGAGCAGCGAAGTAACGGTACGCTACACCGCCGATGCGCGCACGCTGGCGTTGGTGCGTGGGCAGGCGCGCTTCGACGTGGCGCACAACCCGCTGCGACCCTTCACCGTCACCGCCGCGGGCCGCAAGGTCGTCGCCACCGGGACGGCCTTCGACGTCAACCTGATCGGCTCTGAGCTGCGGGTGACGCTGCTGAAGGGGCACGTGGTGATCCTGCCGGCCGACGCGTCGGTCAAGCCGTTCGTACCGGTCGGAGAGCCGGGGGTCAATCCGCGTATGGCGGATGTAGCGGTCACGGGTATTCCGCCGAACTGGCAGCGCATCGCGCTCGATCCGGGCGAGCAGCTGGTGCTCGCCGAGCATGCGCCGCCGCACGTCAGCCGGGTGAATGTGCGGCGCGTGACGGCCTGGCAACGTGGCGAGCTGGTATTCAAGAATGAGCCGCTGCGTCAGGTCCTCACCAGCATCGATCGCTACATTCCCGAGCCGATCGTCGCCGGGGATGCGCGCGCCGGGAGTATGCGCATCAGCGGCGTTTACCAGGAGGGGGATGTCGACGGCTTTGTCGGCACGATTACCCACTACCTGCCGGTTCGGGCCCATGAACGGAGCGATGGCACGGTGATCCTCACCTATTATCGGGCGCCCCGGGCCGCCGCCGTCCCGGCGTCCGCGCCACAGATCTCGGCACCTGGAGCCTCCTCGTTCTAGGATCGGCAGCCGGCGGATGCCGCCGGATGTTGTTTTTTTACAAAAAACGACAATTGCTAGGAGGATCCGGCGGACTGCGGCGTCTACTCCTCGGACGGCCCGAAAAAAGTCTCTGCGGGCCGGTTTTGCGATTCGCAATCCTTTTTGGGGGGAGCACATGTTCAAGTCGGATTCATCGTCTGCCGCCTCGCGCGGCAAGCGCCGCCCGTCCGCGAGCGCGCATCATCCTGGCCACGTGCATCGGCCGCTCGCTCGCGCCGTCTTTACGACCGTGGCGGGGCTCATGGCGACCGCCGCTGCTGCGCACGGCCGGCTGTTCCACTTCGATATCAACCACCAGTCGCTGTCCGAAGCGCTGCAGACCTACGCGCAGGTGTGCGGTAAGGACGTGATTTTCACGCAGTCCGTCGTGGCGGGTTCGCCCGCGACCTCCCTGGTCGGGGATTACACCGCACAGGATGCACTGACCCACCTGCTCTCCGGCACGCAGCTGACGGTCAAGCGCTCGCCGACCGGGGCGCTGATGATCCTCAAGGGCGGCGCAAGCCCCGCGGAGCTCAGCAGTGATCCGCCGACCGCTTCCACCGGGACCGCCGCAGGCGATCCCCCGGCAGGCGATCCCCCGGCGGGTGGCTCCTCGATGAGTGCCGATCCGGCACCCCAGGCCCTGCCGCAGCCGGCGGCGTCCTCCCCGGGCGCTCAGCACAACTCACTCGCCGAAGTGGTGGTGACCGGCAGCTTGATCGCCAGTCGCAGCGACACCGCCTCGAGCCCGTTGGTGACCGTAGGCGCCGGGCAAATCGCTTCCGTCGGCCAGGTTTCCCTCGACACCGCGCTCGGTCAGATGCCGCAGTTTGCCGCCGGCCAGGGGCAGACGGAGGTCGGTGACGTTCAGGGTGCAACCGGATTCCAGGGTGGGCAATCCTATGCCGATCTGCGCGGACTTGGTGCAGAGCGCACCCTGGTGCTGCTCGACGGCCAGCGTATGGTGCCGACAAGTCCCGCGGGGACCGTGGACCTCAACACGATCCCGATGGCGCTGATCAAGAGCGTCGACGTCATTACCGGTGGTGCGTCGGCCGTCTACGGCTCCGATGCCATCGCAGGTGTCGTCAATTTCCGCCTGCGGCAGCATTTCAGCGGCGTACAGGTGTCTTATCAGCACGGCGCGTCCACCCACGGCTACGGTCAGGAAGACTCCTTCAGCATCCTGATGGGCGGCAACTTCGCGCATCACAAGGGCAACGCTGTCGTCGACATGGAGTACAACGAACGCGGCTCGGTCACCGGCCAGCAGCTCTCGTTCTTCAACTCTCCCCAATTCGCCCGTACCGTGCCGTTCCCGCCGGAAGGGCGCTTCGCGCTCGGTGGCGTGCCGGTCTCGGCAGTGAATGCAGTTCTCGCCCAATATCCGGGCACCACGCCGCTGAGCGGCACCGGGGCGTATCCGGGCTTCATCGGCGTGAACAACGACGGGTCGATCTTCACCACCGGCGATGCGCCGAACTGCGTGCAGAACTATCGGCCGACGGGTCAGACGCTCGGTCTGGCCATCAGCCCGAACTGCCAGCAGATCGTCGCCGAGCTCGGACCGTACTTCGCCGCGCAGGTCCCCTCCCGGCGCTACAACCTGTTCGCGCACGTGACCTACAAGCTCCATGACCACATGGAGGCGTACGGGCAGATCAACTTCATGCACTCGACTGCACAGGATCTGCAGGGCGGGGCGTTCTTCAACGGAAACCCGAAGCCCCTTCTGGTTCCGCTGAACAACCCGTTCGTCCAGGGCAATGCCGCGCTGCAGTCGCTGATCGCTGCACAGACGCCCCAGAACAGCGGGCCGCTGGTGGTCGAGCAGTGGGGAACCCAGTTCGGGCCCCGCATCGAGACGTTCGACTACAACGATTATCAGCTGACTGCAGGATTGAAGGGCGCGATCGGCACGACGAGTCTGCGCTGGAATGTGTTCGGCTCGTACGGCCAGACTGATTTCAACAACTACGAGGCAAACACCATCAATCTCCCGGCGCTCGAGACCATCATGTATGGTACGGCGAACTATTTGGGGGGAAGTGGGAATTCCTGCGTCGGCTATGCGTGGGATCCGCTCGGAAATCATCCGCTCAGCAAGGGGTGCCTCGAGTACGTCAACGGTACGGCGAAGAACATCTCGGTGTTGTCGCAGAAGTACTTCGAGGGCGACATCACCGGTACGCTCTGGACGCTGCCCGAGGGCAAGCTGAAGTTCGCGCTCGGTGCGGACTAGCGCGGCGAGTCCGGCAACTACCAGGCGTCACCGCTGATCAATCCGGCGGTGAATACCCTGCCGGCGTACACGCCGAATCTGCCGCAGCAGATCATCTCTCCCTCGTACGATCTGGCGTCCTCGACAAGTGGCACCCAGAACGTTCGTGAGGTATACGCGGAACTGCGCGTGCCGGTGCTGCGCAATAAGCCCTTTGCGAAAGACGTGTCATTGGACATCGCGGGTCGGCATTCGCAGTATGACCTGTTCGGTGGGGCGAATACCTTCATGGCGGACCTGCACTGGCAGGTCAACAATGCGGTGACGTTCCGCGGCGGCTTCCAGCGGGCCTTCCGGGCGCCGAGCCTGCAGGATCTCTACAATCCGTCGATTCAGGCCCAGGTGCCGATTTCCGGTGATCCGTGCGACTACAACAGTTCGTACCGGACCGGCGCCAATGCCGCGCAGGTCGCAGCACTGTGTCAGGCGCAGGGAGTGCCGAGCGGGCTGCTCTCGTCGTATTCTTACGGCGAGGCGTCGGCAAATGGTGTCTACGCCGGCAATACTCATCTGAAGCCGGAAGTTGCGGACACCTTCACGGTCGGCTTCGTTCTGACGCCGCACTTCCATGGCAGCCTCGATCGTGATCTGGGTGCGTCGGTGGACTACTACCACATCAAGCTCAATGGTGCGGTGGGTGCCGTGACCGGCGATCTGGTGCTGCAGAACTGCTTCAACACGAATGGCGCCAATCCGACCTATTCGAACAGCAACTTCTACTGCCAGCAGATCTCTCGTGATCCGACGACCGGAACGCTGGCGACTCTGAAGACGTTCGAGGAGAACATCGGCTCGTTCACCACCGATGGTGTGGACATTCAGGCGCATTGGGGCTTCCCGTTGCATGCGCTCGGAATGTCGGAGCGCTCGGGGCGGGTGCTGCTGCAGACGTACGTGTCGTATCTGCGGTCGCTGCGAGTCGTCGGTCTTGGCGCGCCGAGCGTGAATCTGGCCGGTTCGATTGCTGATACCTATTCGGCAATCGCCGCGGACGGCGCGAGCATCTCCGACCTGTCGCATCCGAGCTGGAAGGCCAACACGATGCTCGGCTATGCCAATGGGCCTCTCGGGGTCGCATTGCATTGGCGGTTCATCTCCTCGATGGCCGATCTGATGGATGGCGTCAACAGCGGTGACGCGGGTGTTCCGGCGTACAGCTATTTCGATCTGAACGGCCATTATCAGATCACTTCGGAGCTGCAGGTGCGGGCCGGAATCACGAACCTGTTCGACAAGATGGAGCCGTTCGTGGCAGGCGCGCCGTTGCTGACGGATGCGGCCACGTACGATATCTTCGGTCGTCAGTACTTCGTGGGCTTCACGGCCAACTTCGATTGATTCCAGACCTTCCGGTCTGAAGAATCGGCCCGGCTCCGGCTGCCATTTCAGCAGCCGGAGCCGGTGCGTTTTGGGAAGCCCCAAAGCCGATCCGTGGCGGTTGCGCGAGGGCGCGCAGTGTTCTGGTTCGGATCAGCACCGAGGCGGTGCGGTTCCTGCAGGATGAGTGCCTGGAGAGGCCTGCGACATGCGCTGGGCTTGCAGTCCGTAGTCACCGCAGTTCGGGCGCTTCGAGCCGAGTTCACGGTGCGCGGATGCGCGATGCGTACAGCGGCCGGTCCGCTCCGCTCGGATGCGCCCTGTCGGTGCCGGCGCGCAGGGCTCAGGTACGCGCAAGTAGCGCCGGCGTCCCCTCGCTTCGTGCGCGGCAAATCATGTTGATCCTGGCGTTTGTCAGATTCCCCGGTGCGCGTCGGGGGGCTCGTCGTGGCGAGGATTGCCTGCACTCATTTTCGAGCGTCTGAGTTCATGAATCCTCGCGTCTTGCGCAGGATGCGCGGCAGGAAGGCGACGCACGCGAGCAGTGCCAGGGTGATCAGTCCGGTGCGGATCCAATCGGCGTGGCCCGAGAACGCCGTGCGGCCCGCATAGCCGAGATATGTATACGCGAGCGTCCCGGGCAACATGGCGAGGTAGGAGGCCATCACGTATCGGGAGACGCGTATGCGGGTCAGACCCAGGGCGTAGTTCAGCAGGTTGAAGGGCACCAGGGGGACGAGGCGCACGAAGGCCACGAATCGCCAGTCTTCCCGCTCGACCCCGGCGATGATCTGCTCGGTGCGCGGCCCGAGCCGGCGGCGGACCCAGCCGGAGGCGAGGTAACGCGAGACGAGAAATGCGCCCGTGGCGCCGAGCGTTGCGCCGGTGAGGTTGTAGAACGTGCCGGCGGCCGGCCCGAAGAGCGCGCCGCCGGCGAGCGTCAGTACGGTCCCGGGCAGCAGCGCAACGGTCGCGGCGGCATACAGCACGATGAAGGCGAGGGGCCCCCAGGCACCGGCGTGGTGAATGGCGTTGCCGAGTGAGTGCACGTCGAGCGCGCTGCGGTGCATGAAGGCCCAGACGGCCGCGGTCACGAGCACGGCGGCGAGTGCAAGACGCAGCAGAGAGGCTCGAGTCATGAATCATCCTTCCCGGTGCTGCGGTCGATTGCAGGCCCGCGGGCCTCGACGGTGAACGGCATGATCAGCATCCCCGCCAGCCGATCGCATTGGCGAGGATCGCGCCAGTCGGCCAACCCGATCGTCATCCGATCCTGCGCGGTGCGTGTCGCGGCACGATAGGTCCCGAGCAGTCGATCCCACCAGGACAGGTTGAAGCCGAAATTGCTGTTGGTCTCGTCGCTCTCCAGTGAATGATGCACTCGGTGCATCTCGGGCGTTACCAGCAGCCAGCGCAGGATCGCATCGAGGCGCGCCGGAAGCTTCACGTTGCCGTGGGTGAACATCGAGCTGGCATTCAGCACGAGCTCGAACAGCAGCACTGCGGCGGGGCTGGCGCCGAGCAGTGCAATTGCGGCGCATTTGATCAGCAGCGACAGTAGGATCTCGAGCGGGTGGAAACGCACACCCGTGGTCACGTCGAAATCCAGATCCGCATGGTGTACGCGGTGCAGCCGCCACAGCGCCGGGATGGCATGCAGCATGACATGCTGCAGATAAACGGTCAGGTCGAGCGCGGCGAGCGTCAGCAGCAGGCGCACCGGCGTAGGCAGTGCGAGGAGCGGAAGCACCCCCCAGCCGCGCCGGGTCGCAAACAGTGCGGTGGCGAGCGCTGCGCCCGGCAGCACCAGGCGCACCAGGAGCGTGTCGGTGGCGATGATGGCGAGGTTGTTCAGCCAGCGCGTGCCCTTGGGTTGCTCGAGCGTGCGCCGGGGCGCGAGCCGCTCCCACGCGGCCATCACGGCGAACACGCCAGCGAAGGTGCCGAGGCGGGCGGCAGCCGGGTGCGCTGCGAGGAGTACGGTGGGCGTCACGGGAAGGTCGAATCGCGGCCGGTCGGTAGGCAGGATCATAGGCGCTCACCGGCCAGCTCGTCACCCACCTCCGGGCGCCCGATGTGCTCGGGTAGGCTGCCTGTCATCGATCGGTCACACTGTGCCGGTAGCCTCGGCGCGCCCGCGTGGGCCCCGGGCCGACCCGGCACGGACCTCACCGCCACCGTTCATTCGCCACTGAGGAACTCCCGCATGCGTTCCCCTCTGAAGTGCCTTGCCACGCTGCTCGGACTCGCACTACTCGCCGCCGCAACGGGCGTCGTCTCGGCGCACGTGCGCGAGCTGCCGGCGGCGCGTGAGCCGACGCGCACGCCGATCAAGCACCTGGTGGTGATCTTCGATGAGAATGTCTCATTCGATCACTATTTCGCGACCTACCCGCACGCGGCCAATCCGCCGGGTGAGCCGCGCTTCACGGCTGCGCCGAACACGCCCGCGGTGAACAACCTGCTGCACGGACGGCTGCTGACCCACAACCCGAACCTGAACCCGCGCAACGGCCGCGGCGCCACCAATCCGTTCCGACTGGACCGCTCGCAGGCGGCGACCGCCGATCAGAACCACGGCTACACCGCCGAGCAGCTCGCCTACGATGGCGGTGCGGCGGACCTGTTCCCGCTGCACACCGGGCGGGGTACCCCTGGGGGGGCGGGTGCCTTCGGCACGCCGGGCCAGGTGATGGGTTACTTCGACGGCAACACCGTCACGGCGCTGTGGAACTACGCGCAGCACTTCGCGATGAGCGATGACGCCTACACCGATACGTACGGACCCTCGACCCCCGGGGCGCTCGAGGTGGTCTCCGGCCAGACCGACGGGGTCCGGCTCATCGCCAGTACGACGCACCGCTATTACATCGCCGACGGGGCGGGCGGCTACGGCCTGATCAGCGACGTCGATCCGGCCTACGACGTGTGCTCGAGCCGCGCCAACCAGGTGCGCATGCTCGGGCGCAACATCGGCGAACTGCTCACGGCGCACGGGGTGAGCTGGGGCGGGTTCATGGGTGGATTCGATCTGGCGCGCACCAACTCCAACGGCTCGAGCGGCTGCCGGCGCAGCACGTACTCGACGGTGGTCGGGCAGAGGGTGCGCGACTACATACCGCACCACAACTGGTTCCAGTACTTCAAGGCGACCGCCAATCCGACCCATGCGCTGCCGACCTCGATCCGCGCCGTCGGGTACACCTACGATGCCGACGGCCGGCGCGATCCGGCCAACCATGAGTACGGCCTGGGGGATTTCTTCGCCGCGCTGCGCGCCGGCAACCTGCCGGCGGTCTCGTATCTGAAGGCGCCGGGGTACGAGGACGGGCATGCCGGTTACTCCGATCCGCTCGATGAGCAGGCTTGGATCGTGCGGGTGGTGAACCGCCTGGAGCGCAGCCCGGCCTGGGGCAGCACCGCCGTCATCATCACCTGGGACGACTCCGACGGCTGGTACGACCACGCCTTCGCGACGCCCACCAACCCCTCCTACGACAAGAGCGCCGACCGGCTCGACGGGCCGGGCGTGTGCGGGCACGGCATTCCGCTCGCCGGTGTCGATGGCAAGCCCGTCAACGGCCGCTGCGGACCGGGTACCCGCATCCCGTTCTTCGTGATCTCCCCATATGCCAAGGTGAACTACGTCAGTCACACGCGCATCTCGCAGGCCTCCGTCGTGCGCTTCATCGAGGACAACTGGCTCCACGGCGAGCGTCTGGGCGACGGGGCGTTCGATGCGACTGCCGGCAGCATCATGAATATGTTTGATTTCACTCGGCGCCGGCCGGCCGCACCGCTGCTGCTCAACGGCCGCACCGGTGAGCCGCTCGCGCCGCGCCGCGGGGCCGGCGCCTGAGCGGATGTCCCGTGCGAGCAGGCCGCTGGCGGCCGCGGCGCTCATCGGGGCGCTGCTGCCGGCGCTCGCCGCAGCCGGCGGGGTGCGGATCGAGCGTGCGGCAATCCGCGCCGAGCGGCTGCTCGCCTCGGGATTCAATCCCCACCCGGTGAACTTGCGCTTGCCGCCGGTGCGCCCGCTCTCGGCGCTGGCGCGGCTCGGACGGCACTT
>JAPTUI010000267.1:0-6164 GCA_028067895.1 Pseudomonadota bacterium
TTTCGCGCAGCTCCCCGAGCGAGCGGCAACGCACGAGCAGCGACGCCGGCCCGAAAGTCTCCTCGGCGAGCTCAGGCCGCTCTGCCAGCGATGCGGCGGTCACGCTGAACAGCGCGGCGCGTGCGCAGTTGTTCTCACCGGCACTGCCTTGCGCGAGCAGCTCTGCACCTTCCGCCCCGAGCCGCTCGACGCCCCGGACGTAATTGCGTTGGATGCCTTCCGTCAACATCACCGCGGGACTCACCGCCGCGAGCGTCGCACCGGCGGTCTCGATGAATCTCTGCAGACTTTCGCCCTCCAGCGCGAGCACGACTCCCGGGTTGGTGCAGAACTGCCCGGCACCGAGCGTGAGCGAGGCGATGAACTCGCGCGCCAAGCTCTCGCTGCGTGCGACGAGCGCGGCGGGCAGCAGCACCACGGGGTTGATGCTGCTCATCTCGGCATACACGGGGATCGGCTCGGGGCGAGTAGCGGCGATCCTCATCAGCGCGAGCCCGCCGGCGCGCGAGCCGGTGAAGGCGACGGCGCGGATGTGCGCATCGGCCACCAGGGCGGCACCGAGCGCCGTATCCGGTCCATTCAACAGCGAGAACACGCCGTCCGGCATATCCGTTTCAGCCGCCGCGGCTGCGATCGCCCGGGCGACCCACTCGCTGGTGCCCGGGTGGGCCGGATGTCCTTTGACCACGATGGGGCAGCCGGCAGCGAGCGCCGCGGCGCTGTCGCCGCCGGCGACCGAAAATGCGAGCGGGAAATTGCTGGCACCGAACACGGCCACCGGTCCACAGGGAATCTTGCGCAGCCGCAGATCCGCGCGTGGCGCCGGGGTGCGCTGCGGCAGTGCCGGGTCGACGCGCAGGCCGAGCCATTCGCCGGCACGCAGCTCCGCGGCAAAGAGTTGCAGCTGTCCGATGGTACGGGCCCGCTCCGCGGTGAGTCGCGCCAGCGGCAGGGCCGTTTCCCGGTGGGCCCGCTCGAGCAACCCATCGCCGAGGGCAACAATGTGCCGGGCGATGGCCTCGAGGAAGTCTGCGCGCCGCGCCGCCGTCAGGCTGCGATACGGATCGAACGCCGCGTGTGCGAGCGCGCAGGCGGCCTCGCGCTCTGCGGTTCCGGCGGCGCTGAAGGCCGTCTCCAGCGTCTCGCCGCGGGCTGGATCGACGGCGTGAAAGCGCTGCGCGGTGCTGGCGCGCCGGCGGCCGATGAACAGTTCTCCAGTCAGTGCCATGTGAACGTCATGCTCCTGGTCGGGTGTCGTGAGAGAAAGCGGCCTCGCGATCCCCCGCAGTATGATGCACGGACCGACGGCGCGCAGCGGCGCGTGTCGAAGTTGACCATTGCTGCGGAGTGAATCGATACATGACAGCCCTGTATACGGACCTGCAAGACCAGGTCGTGCTGGTGACCGGCGGTGGATCCGGCATCGGTGAGGCCATCGTGCGGCAGTTCGCCGCACAGCACGCGCGAGTCGGCTTTCTCGACATTGCCGCGGCGCCGTCGCGCGCCCTTGCCGCCGAACTGACTGCCGCGGGCGCGACGGTCCACTTCGAACAGTGCGACTTGACGGATATCGAGGCGCTGCGGCGCGCAATCGCGGCGATTGCCGCGCGACTCGGTCCCGTGCAGGTGCTGGTCAATAACGCCGCCAGCGACGAGCGGCACGCCACCGAGGAGGTGACCGAAGCGCTGTGGGACAGCCGGATTGCGGTGAATCTCAAGCAGCAGTTCTTTTGCGCCCAGGCGGTGCTGCCGGGGATGAAGGCGGCCGGCGGCGGCTCGATCATCAACCTCGGCTCGATCTCCTGGATCATCGGCCAGGGCGGCATGGTCGCCTACACCGCCTCGAAGTCTGCAGTGCTCGGACTGACCCGCTCGCTGGCTCGGGATTTCGGCCCGTACGGGATCCGCGTCAACGCGGTGGCACCCGGCTGGATCATGACGGCGCGGCAACTGGAAAAGTGGGTGACGCCCGCGACCGAGCAGGAAATCAATGCCCGGCAATGCCTGAAGCGCCGGCTGCAACCCGCCGAAGTCGCCAACGTCATCGTGTTTCTCGCCTCCGCGGCCGCCAGCGCCTGCACCAGCCAACAGTACATCGTCGACGGCGGCTGGGTGTAGCGCTGGCCGGGCGGGGTTCACCGCGCCACTCTGCGGTGCCGCTTGCGCTGTTCGATGCGCTCGGCACCGGAGTCGATGACCGCAAGGATGTTGCGCGCTGCCCGCGGCCCATCACCGGCTTCGATCGCGTCGACCACGGCCGCGTGCCCTGCAACGCAGGCGGCGTGATCGTCGGGGTGGTCCGCCGGGGAACTGAACGTGAATGAAGCGACCAGGGCGGTCTCGATGACGCTCGCGATGGAGCGGATCAGCGGATTGCCCGAGGCGATGCCAACCGCCAGATGAAAATCGAGGTCGACCGCCGCGAAGCTCTGGCGCGAGTGGTCGGCGCGCCCGATTTGCCGTACGCATTCGCGCAGCCGGGCGACGTCCTCGGCATCGCGCCGCTGCGCCGCGAGCGCAGCGGCGGCCGGCTCGAGCGCCCGGCGGATTTCGGTGAGCGTCTCGAGGAACGCATCATCCAGCCCGAGACACAGCCGCCAGGCGAGCACGTCGGCATCGAAATAATTCCAGTACACCGCGTCGCGGACGCGGGTGCCGACGCGAGTCTTCGGCACGAGGAAGCCCTTGGCGGCGAGCGTCTTCATCACCTCACGCAGCACCGTTCGCGAGACCTGGAATCGCTCGCCGAGCTCAGCCTCTGCGGGCATGGTGCTGCCGGGAGGATAGCGGCCCTGCAACAGTTCGGTGCCGAGCACGGCCGCGATCTGGTCGTGGCTGGACTTGGCACGCTCCGGATCGAGCAGGCTGCAGCGTGGCACCGGACGCGGCGCGCCGGCGGACCGCGCGTCGAAACGGCCCTCCGCGCTCAAGAGGGCCTTGTCACCACGATGCTGCATTCGCGAACCATCCATTTGCCTGGGGACTATAGGTCGAATCGCCGGCCACGGGGCGCCGAGGCGCGTCCGCACGAGGCGGGCCCGCTCTCTAAGAAGACGGTCGCGCGGCCGAAAGCCTCCCCCAGAGCGCGTGGCCGTCTCCCGCGCTATCCTGGAGCCATGACCCAGGACCTCCCGCTGCCTTTGACCGACACGCGCCTGCTGATCGGCGGCGAGCGCACGCCCGGACTCGGCGCCGAGGAGCCCATCCTTGACCCCGCGACGGGGGAGCGGATCGCCTCCGTGGCCGAGGCCTCGCCCGAGCAGCTCGAGGCCGCCGTGCAGGCCGCCGCCGATGCCTTCGAGGCCTGGTCGCAGACCCCGCCGGCGCACCGAGCGCGACGGCTGCTCGACATCGCGACTCATCTCGAGCACGAGGCTGACGCCTACGCTGCGCTCGAGTCACGCAATACCGGCAAGCCGCTGCAGGCCATGCGCCGGGACGAGATGCCGGCGATCGCCGACGTGTTCCGATTCTTCGCCGGCGCCGTGCGGGTCCAGACCGGACCGCTCGCGGCGGAATATGTCCGTGGCTACACGAGCATGATCCGCCGCGACCCCGTCGGTGTGGTGGCCTCCATCGCGCCGTGGAATTACCCCCTGATGATGGCGGCGTGGAAACTCGCGCCTGCGCTTGCGGCGGGCAACACCGTGGTGATCAAGCCGTCGGAGCAGACGCCGCTCACGATGCTCAAGCTCGCAGGTGCGCTGCACGATGCACTGCCCAAGGGCGTGGTCAATGTCGTGTGCGGCCGCGGCGAAACGGTCGGCGCGCCTCTGGTTGCGCACCCCCGCGTGCGCATGGTCTCACTCACCGGCGATGTGGCTACGGGGCAGAAGGTCCTGGCCGCGGCCGCCGGTACGCTCAAGCGCACCCACCTGGAACTCGGCGGTAAGGCGCCCGTGATCGTCTTTGCCGACGCGGACCTCGAGGCGCTCGCCGCAGGAATGCGCGTGTTCGGGTTCTACAACGCCGGCCAGGATTGCACCGCGGCTTGTCGCCTGTACGTGCAGGCCCCCGCATTCGAGCGCGTGGTCGACGCCGTGACGCATGCGGCGCGCACGCTCACCGTGGGGGTGCAGACCGACCGCAACGTCGACATGGGCCCCGTGATCTCCGGTGAGCAGCGCACCCGGGTGGCGGGTTTCGTGACCCGGGCCGCCACCGAGCGGCACATCACCGTGACCACCGGCGGACGCTCGCGTGCCGGCGCCGGCTTCTTTTACGAACCGACGGTGATCGCCGGGGCGCGCCAGGACGACGAAATCGTGCAGCGCGAAATCTTCGGGCCCGTGGTGACGCTGACGCCGTTTACCGACGTGCCGCAGGTCGTGCGCTGGGCCAATGATTCCGAGTACGGTCTGGCCTCCTCAGTCTGGACCCGGGATGTGGGCCTGGCGATGCAGGTCGCCGCGCAACTGCAGTACGGCTGCACCTGGATCAATACTCACGGGACGTTCGCCCGGGAGATGCCGCACGGCGGGTTCAAGCGCTCCGGTTACGGCAAGGACCTCTCGCTGTATGCGCTCGAGGACTACACGGTGCCGCGCCACATCATGGTCAGGTTGGGCTGAACGCCCGTCCGGCGCCGCGGCGCCGGGTTGACACGGCGCAACCCCTTTGCGATACGGTAGCGGGTCGCCGCGGGCGACGTCCGCATCGGCCAGCCCTCGTTGAGAGACCGTATGAATCGCGCACCCATTTCCGTTCTGTTCGCCGCGTTGGCCGGGGGTCTGCTCGCGGGATGTCACTCGGCATCCACGCCGCCGAAGACCCCGCGGGCCACCGCGCCTGCGAGCCTGCCGCCCGCCGCATCGACCCAGGCGCTGAACATCGATGCGACCGCCGCCGGCACGCCATTTCCGCACTTCTGGGAGCACATCTTCGGATCCGGCCACGCGACGCTGGTGCTGCGCGCGGCCTACCAGCACGACCTCACGATGATGCGCGCCGCGACGGGTATGCGGTTCGTGCGCTTCCATGGTCTGCTCGATGATGACGTTGGGCTCGCCGCCGACCATTCGGCGCTGTTTTACGACAAGAGCGCCAAGGGCGGTCACGGCCGCAACTCGAGTGCGCCGTACAACTTCTCCTACGTCGACCAGATCATGGATGCATTGCTCGCGCATGGCGTGCGTCCCTACGTCGAGCTCGACTTCATGCCCAAGGCGCTGGCGCGCAATCCGAAGCTGGTGCAGTCGTTCTGGTACCGGCCGCATGTCTCCCCGCCGCGCAGCTACGCGGCATGGGACCGCATGATCCGGGCGCTGGCGCGTCATTTGATCGCCCAATACGGCATCAATGAAGTGGCCAGCTGGTACTTCGAGGTGTGGAACGAACCGAACTTGAGCTTCTGGGGTGGCGTGCCGAAGCAGAAGACCTACTTCAAGCTCTACGATCAGACGGCGCGGGCGTTGAAGAGCGTCAGTCCGCGCCTGCGTGTCGGGGGGCCTGCGACCGCGCAGGCCGCCTGGGTCAGCGCCTTCCTGCGCCACGTCAAGCGCGTGCATGCACCGATCGATTTCGTCAGTACACACGTTTACGGTAACGACACGCCGCAGAATGTGTTCGGCACCCCGGGGAAAATCTCCCGCCACACCATGGTCTGCCGGGCGGTGCGCAAAGTGCACGGCGAGATCGAGCGCTCGCCGTATCCGCACTTGCCACTGATTATCTCGGAGTTCAATGCCAGCTACAGCAATGAGCCGGATGTGACCGATACGCCCTACATGGGGCCGTGGATCGCGAGCACCATCCGCCAGTGCGCCGGGCTGGTGCAGGCGATGAGCTATTGGACGTTCTCGGATGTGTTCGAGGAAGGCGGGGTGATCCGCAAGCCCTTCTATGGCGGCTTCGGACTGATCGCCGAAGATGACATTCCGAAGCCTGCATTCAACGCCTTTGCGCTGCTGCACAAGCTCGGCCACACACGCCTAGAGCCACAGGTCAAATCCGCACTCGTCACCCGTACTCGCGACGGCTCACTCGTCGTGGCGCTGTGGAATTACGCACCGCCGGACGGCTCCGGGCCGCACTACACCCCGCCGCCGGCGCACCGGTCCGATCGCCTTTTTGCCCTCACGGTTCGTCATTTCCCCGCCGGTGCGCGCGGGTTGCTCTGGCGCGTCGATGACCGGCACAGCAACGTCCTGCGATTGTTCGATGCG
>JAPTUI010000267.1:6174-9263 GCA_028067895.1 Pseudomonadota bacterium
ACGCCGCAACAGATTGCCGAGCTGCGCAAGGCCGGGCGGCTCGCCGTCCCGCGACCGATACATCTCAACGGCGGGCGCATCGAGGTGCGCGTGCCGCAGCACGGACTGGCGCTGCTGCTGTTGCGCCGCGGCTGAGCGCTCAGCGCGCCTCGGGCAGCGCGCGCTCGAGTGCGCGCAGATCGCGGCCGCGCGTCTCGTGCCCGTAGCGTGCGATCAGCCCGATGCCGAGCAGCACCGGAACGCCAATGACCGCGGCCGAGACGCCCAGCGCCGGGACGAGCGCGAGTACGCCGAGTCCCTGGCAGATCAAGCCGCCTGCCTTGCTGCAGCCGGCCACCCATCCGGTGGTGCGGCCGCGCACGCGCAGCGGGTAGCTCTCGGCGCAGTACGGCAGAAGAATGGAAATGACGCCGGTCGAACCGATGAGCAGGAGCGCCGGCGCGAGCAGCGGATTGCCGGTGCCCGGCAGGCCACTGTGCTCTAGCACCAGCGCCAGCACGCCGGTGGCCGTGACTGCGCTCATGATCAACAGCGCCCCCTTGGTACTCCAGCGCGAATAGAGGACGGTAGCGACCGCCACCACCGGGGCGGCGAGCACGGAGGAGCGCGCGATCAGTGTCGCGGCGAGCCCCACGGTGCGGCCCTCGGCCATCAGCGCACCCGGCAACCACAGCAGCAAGCCGAAATTGACGAAGCCCCAGGAGAGACCGGCGACCGTCAGCGCCACCGTGGTGCCGAGGAAGCGCGGGTCAGTCGGCGGCAGGTGGGAGTGATCGACATGCGCTTCATCATCCCAGGTCTCGGTGTGCGTGACGACCACGCACCCGAAACGCTCGAGCGTTGCGCGCGCCTCGTCGGGGCGGCCGATGTGGACCAGGAAACGCGCCGACTCCGGAATCAACGGCGCGAGGGCAATCAGCAGCAGACCCGAAGGCAGGTTGAGGAACCACATGATCCGCCAGCCGAACTCGGGCTGCAGGAGTGCGGAGAATCCCGAGGCGGCGAGGTAACCGCCGAGTGCGCCGATGCCCCCCACGACCACCAAACTCCAGCCGCGATGCCGGGTCGGCATGATTTCCGCCAGCAGCGCATACGCGACCGGCAACAAACCGCCGGCCGAGATGCCCATGAGAAAGCACATGAGGACATTCCAGCGGAATGACGGCATGGCACCGCAGATCGATGTCCCGATGAATATCACGGCCGCGAGCAGGATCGTTGCGCGCCGTCCGTATCGGTCGGCGAGCGCACCCCAGAGGAACGAGCCGAGCGTACAGCCACCCAGCGCCGCAAACGGCAACACCGCCACGTGCGCCGCGCTCAGACCGTACTCGACACGCATCCCGGGGACCACGAAGCCCAGCGTGCTGACTTTCAGAATGTCGACCACGAGAGCGACGGCGAGTGCACCACCGGCTGCCCAGTGCCACACGGTGAGCGGTGCGTCCTCGGGCGCCGCAATGCGCATGTGCAGGGCGGAGGCCTGCGGCTCGGCGTATGTCGGCAACAGACCATAGGCGGCCGCCGCGACGCCGGCCAGGATGCAGGCCATGCCAATGAGCATCGGCGTTCCCATCGGCATGCCCGCCATGCGGTAGTCCATGGCCCGCGCCATCAGGAAGGCGGGCAGGTGCAGCAGCACGCCGATCACGACCGACAGGCTGCCTAGCCCGAAGGCCATCGGACTGCGCCGATCGGCGAACGTGAAACCAACGCTCGATGGAACTCCCTCGGGTACGCGGCGGGCGAACGGCCCACGGCTATTATATCGTCACGCGATATTTATATCCGGACGCGAGCTCAGCGCAGCACGACGAGCAGATCCTTCGGATCGACCTGCTGGCCGGGCTTGACGAGAATCTCGGCGACCTCGCCATCGGTCTCGGCCCGAACCTGGGTTTCCATCTTCATCGCCTCGAGGCTCACCAGCACGTCGCCGCGGGCCACCTTGCGTCCCACGCTCGTCGCGATGGTCGCCACGGTGCCCGGCATCGGCGCGCCCACCTGCTTCACATCGCCCGGGACGGCTTTGCGCTGCGGCGGCCGCTTCGCGACCTGGCTGCGGTCTGCGACCCGCAGCGTGCGGGGCTGACCGTTCAACTCCATGAACACGGTGCGAGTGCCGTCCTCGTGGACTTCGCTGCAGGCCACGTACCGCACGAACAACCGTTTGCCGCGCTCCAGATCAATGCTGATCTCCTCGCCCGGCTCCATGCCGTAGAAGAACACCGAGGTCGGCAAAATACCGACGTCGCCGTAGCGGGCACGCTCTGCGGCGTAGTCGAGCCAGACCTTCGGGTACATCAGATAGGAGGCGAGGTCATCGTCGCTGACGGTGCGCGGTGTGGCCTTCTGGATCTTGGCGCGCTCCGCGTCCAGATCGACCGGCGACATCGCGGCGCCCGGCCGTTGCGCGAGCGGCGCGGCGCCCTTGAGCACCTTTTGCTGCAGCGCGGCGGGGAAGCCCCCGTACGGCTGGCCGAGATCGCCGTGGAAGAAGCTCACCACCGAGTCCGGGAACGGCACGTCGACGGCCGGATCGAGCACCTGCTCGCGCGTCAGGCCGCTGGTGACCATCAGCAGCGCCATGTCGCCCACGACTTTCGAGCTCGGCGTGACTTTGACGATGTCGCCGAACATCTGGTTGACGTCCGCGTACGCCTGGGCGACCTGCGGCCAGTGCGCGCCGTCGATGCCGAGCGCGCGGGCCTGCTCGCGCAGATTGGTGAACTGCCCGCCGGGCATGCCGTGGACGTACACCTCGGAGGCGCCGGCGCGGATGTCGCTTTCGAACGCACCATACAGCCGCCGCACCTGCTCCCAGTACGAGGAGAGCATGCGCAGGTTCGCCGGCTCGATCCCCGGGTCGCGCGGGCCGTGCCGCAGCGCCTCGACGATCGAGCCGAGGTTCGGCTGCGACGTCAGTCCGCTCATCGCATCGATGGCGCCGTCGACGGCATCCGCCCCCGCTTCCACTGCGGCCAGCACGCTCGCGGCGGCGATGCCGCTGGTGTCGTGGGTGTGTAAATGCACCGGCAGGCCGGTCTCTTCCTTCAGCGCCTGGACGAGCGTGAACGCCGCCCGCGGCC
>JAPTUI010000560.1 GCA_028067895.1 Pseudomonadota bacterium
TCACCGTCCTGATCGCCGCGATTAATCTGCCGATCGTCTACAGCGGGATGCTCGACGGCTGGGGATACGATCGCGGAGGGCTCGTCGGCAGCTTCGTCATGGACGCGGGCGTCAGGCTCGCCTCGTGCATCCTGCTTGCGATCGTTCTGCGGCGCTGGCTGTTTGCCGCTCGTCCTGCGCCGCTGCCGGAGTCCTCGCTGTCGGACTAGCTCAGCCTGGCCGCGATGACTGAACCCGCCGCCGCAGGTCCCCGCGTCATAGCCTTTACGGGTACCCGCGTTTTTGCTGCATTTTTCCCCGCTAGCACTGGGCTCGTTATTCCAGGGTCGTGAGCCAGTTTTTCGTAAACTGATCAGTGCCCTGACGTCAGCTCCTTGAGCAGTCCCGGCAGCTCATCTGGATCGACGGGCTTGCTTGCGCAAGCAAACATGCTCGTCGTCCTCGGCTGCGCATGCGGCGCCGGAAGTGTCGCCGTTGCTCAGGACCGCCTTGAAGTGCGCGCCATAGATTTCCCGCACGGCAGCAATGACCCGTCTGCCGCGCGCGCCGTCGGCCAGCAGGTAAGTGCAGGCTTGCTCGGGGTCGAAAAACCTCGGCAGAGAGCCAGTACCAACAGCGAACAGAACCAATCGTTCTATCAATCAGTTACGGCACCTCCCTTGCAGGCGCCGCCGAAAAATACGGCTTCGCAACCCGGTGACATGACCGCAAGAACGTCACCCCCACCAGATGACTTTGCCGTCCCGTTAGACCCTGCCGAAGCTTGACAATCCGTCCTGACTTTCATTATTGTATGAGTATTCAATACGCCGCGCCGCGCACTCGAAATTCGCCGCCCTATCCGGGGGAATATGCTCGTCATGCCGAGGATCGGCCATTGATGCTCAATGGTGTTCGGCACCATTACCGAAACTCGACGCGCCGTGCGGGCTGCGCGCAACTATTGCGGCACAGTGCCTGTAGTACGTCGCCCGCCAGAGCCGCCGCCGGCAGCGCATGTCGGCAGAACCGTGCCCGAGCGCGCCCAATGTCCAGGGAAACCGTCCGCGCTCTCTCCGTCGCGCGACATTGCCGCGCTTCCTCGCTGCCGTGCGTGACCGCCCATGCAACCAAGCTCTTCACGTTTGACGCTTTGTTTCACGCGTGCGATTCTCGGTGGCGCGCCGAACACGTGTCCATAGGAGAAACTCCTCACGCCGTCTCCACGACCGGTAGACCGCGCAGCACTTCACGTTCGTTACGGTCGACGCGCGCTTGCGCGTCGCGACCGCTTGCCCGACGCAAGCCACCGAAGGCACCTCCAGTGTGTCGGTAACGTGCGCCGACCTCCCATCTGAACACAACGCCCACTTGCCAATGGCGGATATACCGGCTCATCTTCCTGTCAGGAACGCCGCCACGCGCGGTGCCTTACGCTCGCAAAGGGATTCTTGCGCAACCGACTGTCCGCTCTCTCGTTTCAGTCGGCTGACGCCGCAGCGGGCCAATTCCCACCATGATCACATCGCCGCCGTTCTCGGCATCGAGCTTCTGCAGGGACTGTACCCGCCGGGCAGTCTGCTGCCCGCGGAAGCGCTGCTCATGAAACGCTTTCAGGTCTCTCGCACTGTGTTGCGCGAGGTCATGAAGACCCTTGCCGCAAAAGGCTTCGTCGCGGCAAGAACGCACGTCGGAACTCGAGTGCGCGCCGCGGCGTGCTGGAACTATTTTGACGCCGACGTACTTGCCTGGCGCCTGCAACTCGGCCTCGACGACGCTTTCATGCAGACGCTCACCGAGGTGCGCCGTGCGCTCGAACCGGTTGCGGCAGCGCTGGCCGCGCGACGGCGCCGACCCGAAGATATCGCATCGCTGCGCGAATGCTTGCGCCAGATCGGACGTAGGGATCACACCCGGCAGAGCTTCACGGCGGCGGACCTCGACTTTCATCTCGCCATCGGCAGCACGTCCGGCAATCCCCTCATTCGCTCAATTGCGAGCGTAATCGAGACGGCCCTCACGGCATCATTTGCATACAGTTCTCCGGTCGACGATCCGCTCGACCACCAGAAGGTCGCGGATGGCCATGCCGCCGTCGTCGACGCGATCGAAGCCGGGGATGAGCTGCGAGCCGCGGCGGATATTCTCCATGTAATCGACAGCGGCGCAGCCCGCATAACCACGACCCGCGGAAAGCGGACCGCAACCTGAGCAGGATCATCTCGGGCTGAGAATTAGGGTTTGCCCCGAACCCGCCGCGCGCCGAACGGTGCATGTCCTGCCGGCCAGATCGAGCCCCACGGACGCCTGTGCGCGCAAAGGCCTACGAGAAACAGCTCGGCGACGCCCACCACGGCGCAAGCGCAGCCCCCATAAGCCAGGACCTGACACAAGGCAGTTGTCCGAGTATATACTCGGCCCGGGGCCAGCCAACGGAATCGCAATCATGAGCATACCGACGACCAGCCGGCGCCGCGTACTTCTCGGCGCGGTCGCAGGCACCGCCGCGTTGGCGACACGGCGATCCTGGGCAATCGTGCCGCAGCAAGCCCAGACGGGCGTCACCGTCCGGGCCGATGTGCCCATGGCGTGCTACGCATTCGATCTGGCCGACGTGAATATGTTGCCAGGTCCCTTCTGGGACAACATGATGCGGGACCTCCATTATCTGCTCTCGTTTGACTGCGACCGGCTCCTGGCCCCGTTCCAGAAAGTCGCCGGCCTGCCGACGCGTGCGCCGAATCTCGGCGGCTGGGAGAGCGAGGGGCTCGCCAGCCATTACTGCGGGCATTTCATGTCTGCTGCCGCGATGATGTACGCGCACACCCGCGACCCGCGGCTAGCGGTCAAGATCGACTATCTGTTGCCGAGACTTGCCGAATGCCAGCGAGCGAACGGTCGCGAAGACCGCGAATTCGCCGGCTACTGTGCCGGCATCCCGAACGGCCAGGCGGGATTCAAACGGGCGTTGCTGAAGGAGATCGACGTTGGCGATCCGGACGCACTCTACAGTTTTGACCTGAACGGTCTTTGGTCACCGTGGTACACGGTTCACAAGATCATGGCTGGCCTGCGGGACGTCTATCTCCACATGGGGCGCACCCAGGCGAAGCGGATCCTAGTCGGCATGACCGAGTGGGCCGCGCAGTTCCCGCGCCGACTGAACAGTGCACAGATGCAAAAGATGCTCATCAGCGAGCAGGGCGGCATGAACGAGGTGCTCGCGGACGTTTACGCCATCACCGGCAACGAGGCGTACCTCACGCTTGCGCAGCAATTCAACGAGCACTCACAGCTCGATCCACTCATGCGCCGGCAGGACATCCTGAACGGCGTTCATTCAAACCAGTATATCCCCCGGGTCATTGGTCTGGCCACCCAGTACGAGCTCACCGGCAAGCGCGACTACCGCACCGGCGCCGAATTCTTTTGGGAGAACGTTTCCCGCGAGCGCAGCTATGCATTCGGCGGCAACGGCAACCACGAGGACTTCTTTCCGATTGGCGATACCTGGCAGCAACTCTCGGTCAGTTCGGCTGAGAGCTGTTGCACGTATAACATCCTCAAGCTCACCAATCATTACTTCTGCTGGAACGCCCTCATGGAGGCGGCCGACTTCTACGAGCGGGCATTGGTCAACCATATCCTCGGCTCCCAGGATCCGGCGACCGGCATGATGACCTACTATCTGTCCATGGAGCCCGGCCATTTCAAGACGTTCTCTACGCCCTGGAATTCATGCTGGTGCTGCTGCGGCACCGGCATGGAAAATCACGCGAAATACGCGCGCGGCATTTACTACCACCAGGGCGACACGCTGTGGGTAAACCTCTATATCGCCTCACAACTGCACTGGCAACAC
The DNA here is from genome assembly GCA_028067895.1 of Pseudomonadota bacterium. Classification (GTDB taxonomy): domain Bacteria; phylum Pseudomonadota; class Gammaproteobacteria; order Steroidobacterales; family Steroidobacteraceae; genus 13-2-20CM-66-19. The sequence continues at coordinate 3,842 of JAPTUI010000560.1, forward strand.
AAGAGCCTCACCATCCGCCAGCGCACCGCGTTTCCAAACGGCACCAGTGTGCGCATGGAGATTTCCGCAGCGCGTCCCGCGCAGGCCACCATCAGGCTGCGGCATCCGTATTGGTCCACCCCCGCCATGGAGCTGAGGCTGAACGGCACGCGGGTCGATGCCGGACTGCCGGGCCGGTTTCTCGACCTTACGCGTGAGTGGCACGATGGGGACGTTATCGAGATTGAGCTCAGCATGCCGCTGCGAATCGAGCGCATGGCTCATCATCCCTCGACGTTCGCCATTCTTGCCGGCCCCACCGTGCTTGCCGCGGTGTTCGGCGATGCATTGATGAATCCTCCTATCCCCTATGCCGATGGCGATCAGCTGGAGTGGGCGAAGGTACCTGATCCGCCCGTCGTTCACCGCCTGGCGGTCGGCCAACGGCCCGCGGAAAGCTGGGTCAAGCCAGACCCGCTGCAGCCCCTCGTCTGGCACACACATGGCGTAGGACGTCCGACCGATGTCCGGCTCGTGCCCTACTACCGCGTTGCCCACGAACGCTATGCCGTGTACTTCGTCGACGTAGCCGACGCACCGAATCAGGCAACATAGTTCCGACTGAGCCACGGCAGCACCCCCGCCGCACGAACCGCTCGCGCACCGTGCAGGCCGCACTGCGGCAGCCAACCGACCCCACCCATGGAATGCACACCGCCGCGAGGCGGCTGACTCATTCCAGGCCACCGTGCGCGCCCTTGGCGCACACCCCGCGTCACTCTTTGTGACAGCGCGAGGTCTTCGCGCCGCTGGTTCAGCACGCTCGAGGCTGTACGATTTCGTGTCCTCGCCGCCCCCGGTGGTGCCCGGTACGCGGGCGCCGTCATTAAAAAGCGGTAAACAGATAACAGTAGCGGTTCTGCCGCGAAATTGCTCGAATTGGTCCTGCGTACCCCGCATGACATGGCGCTGTTTTTCTCTATTCGCCGACTAAAGCGCCTCACTCCTCCTGCGGCCGGTCTGCTACGGCAAACGGTCGCGCGCGTCGTGGCGCGAGCGAACACGAGGCCGGGTCACACCGCACGACGCTCGCCGGAATATACTCGAACAGTCGTGACCATACATCGTAATAATCAGACAATATAGCACGCCAGGCGGGCTGCTGCCCGGCGGTTCGAGCGGCAATGGCACCAAATGCGCCTGCATCGCGTATACTTTTCACATGCCCCTGCAGAACCTTTTCCCGTCCACCAGCGAGCGCCGACGCACTCTGCGACTACATGGTACAGTTGCACGTGACATCGGCATGCGGATCGTTGCCGGCCGGATCGTACCAGGGCAGGTGCTGGACGGGGAGATCGAGGCGAGCGAGCGCCTCAAGGTATCGCGTACCGCCTACCGGGAAGCGGTGCGCATTCTAGCCGCCAAGGGATTGATTGAGTCACGGCCGCGGCGCGGCACGTGCGTGACAGTGCCGCACCGCTGGCACCTGCTCGATCCCGATGTCATCTCCTGGATCTTCAGCGGCACTCCTGACGAGCCGCTGCTCAAAGGGCTGTTCGAGCTGCGCACTATCGTCGAGCCTGCCGCCGCCGCGCTCGCCGCCGAACGACGCACCGTACAGCAGTTGCAGGCGCTGCGCGATTCGCTCGAACGCATGACGGCGCATTCGCTCGCAGTCAATGCCGGTCTGCAGGCCGATTGCGACTTCCACCAGACGTTGCTCGAAGCTTCCGGAAATCCGTTTCTCGTCTCGTTGACGAGCGGCGTCTCCGCTGCGGTCACCTGGACGACCATATTCAAGCAGCGCAAGAAGCCGCTCCCCCGCGACCCCCTACCCGACCATGAGAGGGTCTATCACGCAGTTGCCGCGGGCGATGCGGCGGCTGCCCGCGAGGCGATGACCGAGCTGGTGTCCCTGGCGCTGCTCGATACGACCCAGGTCTCATCGCCGCGCAGGCGGCCCCGCGGCAGGCGTCGGCGTGCTCCGCACGCCTAGCCACGACTATTCCTCCTCTTGCTCTCCCGTGTGATGCGGCATCTTGCCGCCCGCCGACACCGGCGATTGCACGCGCAAATCAGAACCGGAAGCGGAATCCGGCCATGATCATCCGGTCATACTGGCGCGTATCCTGTGGGAACAGATAGGCATTGCCGAAATAGCTCTGGAAATTGTAATTCAACAGATTTCTCGCCGCGAGAGTCAAAACGAGGTGTCGATCCAGCTTGTATGACGCATCGAAGTCCAGATCGCCAATTGGCTTTACGTACACCGTCGGCGGTTCCAACACCCCGGCACCGTTGTTGTAGCTGTCGACGAACGAACTGCGCCAATTATAGGCAAGTGTCAGCGACACTCTGTTTCGTTCGTACATCGCCACCACATTGAACGAGTTGCGCGATACGTTGACCAGCGGCTGCTGTACGCTGACGCCAACATTGGTTCCGCTCGGTTCTAGATTCTTTGGATTCAGCGGTGGCGACAGGGTATGGGCGTCTATGTACGTGTAGTTTACTTGCGCACCAATGCCGCGCAGCCAGTTCGGGACGAATTTAAAGAACTGCTGATACGCAAATTCCGCTCCGTACAGCGCGCCGCTACCGGTATTGCGCGGCCGGCTGATATTGTAGTTTATGCCGTTGACCGTCTGGTTTTCCGCGTAAGTCTGTATATATCCGTTGAGCCCGCTATAAAAGAGCGTACCGGTAATCGACCCTACCGGCGCGAAATACCACTCGAGGGCAAGATTGTAGTTGTCCGAGGTTATCGGGCCGAGATTTGGATTGCCGCCTGCTCCGGCGCCAAGCAAGGTCGGCCCCGGAGTGTTCAGCGTAACCGACGGGTTTTGCTCGGCGAAGGCCGGCCTGGTCAAGGACCGATCAGCCGTGAACCGCAGAAACAGCCCGCGCTTCAATGTCAGGCGTGTATTCAAGCTCGGCAAAAATTGCGTGCTGACGTTGTGGATGTTCTCGAACGTCGGCGGACCAACCACCCCGCCGATGGTCGTCTCCTCGTAGGCTCCGAGCGTCTCGTCAGCGTGCACGAGACGCCCGCCGATCAATCCCTCGAATCGGTGTGCTCCGAGCATGGTCGAGAATTTCGCCTGCCCGAAGAATGCGTAGCGGTTCTCATCGGCGCTGAAATAATTCGTCGGATCGTATGGTGCCGGGCCGGTTGGTTGATCGAACAACGTGAGCAGTGTGTTCGTATTATTCAATAGGAACGATGGGCTACCCTCGAACCACTGCGAGACGCCCATCAGGCCGCCGTAGAAATTCCCCGGCGATAGCGAACCGAGCCCCGGGACGCTCGCGGCGGCCAGCGGCGCAGCGGACGCCGGATAAACGATTTCATTGCCACTGCCCGACTGCGAACTCGCCTTGCGACGATAAATACGCACGCCCGCCTCGATCGACCGGATGGGGCCGGAGACGAAATCGTAGCTGTCGTTGAGGCGCCAGGCGATGGCGTGGCCGTAGTCGTGATTACGATTATAGAAAAGATGCGCCAGGTAGAAGTTGGACCCGTCGAGCAGGTTGATGCCGGAGATATTCACCAACGGGGTACCCGTTCCCCCGTTGTTGAAGTTCGTCGTTATCGTCGGCGCAGTGAACTGCGTATCGAGGATCGCATAGCGTCCGTCATCGACGCTCTTAGTCAAGGACAGGTCGGTGGACAATACGTCCCTGCTGCCAATGGAGAATTTCCCCCCAAGGGCGTTTTGCCACGTCTCCGAATGGTTTACGTACGCCTGCGTGCTGGTTAACGTGTAAGCGTTCGCGCCCGTATACGATTGAATGACATGCGTGCCCGGAAACACATTGTAGGAGATCGGCGCACTGGCGATGGGAATGCCGATGAAGAAGTCATCCGAATAAGTGTCCTCGTACTCGGAGTAAAAACCCTCGAGGTACAACCGCACGCCCGGTCTAGGCTGCCACTGCAGCGCATAGTTTGCAGCCGGCCTCTGCCGGTTGCCCGGATTGGCGATCCCGCCGACGGTTAACGGCATTGAGTTGCCCCCAGGACCGGGAATCTGCAAAAAATTGAAGATTCGATCTTCCAGATATCGCGAGCGCTGATATGAAAACGCCGCAAGTGCGCCGAACTCGCCTAACGAAGTCTTCCACCGGTCGGATGCGAAAAAACTACCGATTGGGTCGATCTTGCCTGAATTACCTTCGTAGCGTGCCTGACCGCTGCCGGCCACTACGAGTCCCGGAAAGTCGAATGGCCGGTTCAGCCGCACGTCGATCGTGCCGGCAATCCCACCCGAGGGAAGGCTCGGGGCATTCGACTTGTATACCACTATGCGGTTGACCAGTGGCGCGGGAATATCGGCCAGGTCTTCGAATTGTCCCGTGGTCGTAAAGATGTCGTGCCCGTCCATCAACGTCACGACATTCGGCAGTCCGCGCACCAGTACGGTGGTTGCTTCGTCCGCATCCCTCTTTATCTGCACGCCGGTAACACGCTGCAGCGCCCCGGCTGTGCTGTTGTCGGGGAATTTGCCGATGTCCTGGGAGACAATCGCATCTTCCACCATGATCGAGTGTTCCTTGAGCGATTGCGCCGTGCGCAGACTCTTGCGTACCCCGCTGATCACCACTTCGGAAATTTTATGAGAGTTCTTCGGCGGAACAGTCTGCGCGAAGGCCACCGTTGCAAACGCCGATCCCAACGCGACGGCACTCACCGCACCGCACTTCAAATGCTTGTTCATCTGCCCCCCCCAATACCAACGACGGAAAATTCGGTTCGAAATAACCGCGGGCGCGAAGTCCCTAAAGACTCTTCGCGCGGCTATTTCCGGTCGGATGCAAAGGCCCCAAAGCAACTGCTCGCCACCGCGCCGTCCCGAGAGCGGCACCCGGCGCGCTCGGCGGATTGTATTAACTCAGACAGTTTATGAAGCGCCCCGAGCGCTGTCAAGCGCCTGCTGGTAATTACTCAGACATGCCGATTGCCACGGCCGAGCGGACGACGCCGATCGTCCTCGCTCGGAGCGCCCATACTTACGCGAGCATCTCTCGGCGGCATAAGTGTGCTCGGGGGTTCGCGACATCATCGCGCAGCGCTGTGCAGCGAAGCAGCCGCACCCCCACTGGTGCGGGTACCGTATCGGTCCTTTGGCGGGGTGTACTGGTCTGAAATGACGCATGACGCGCGACTTTTACGCCGCATGCCGAGCAGGTGCTCGGCACCTGGGCGCAGCCCGTGAGGAAATCCAGGGGTTCTTAGGCCAGGGGAAGCGCGTCGCGCGAGCGGAAAAATTCGCACGAACAAAAACGTCGAACCATGAAAACCGATATCAGTCTCGTCAACAGTCCGCTCCCCCCCCCCCCGGCGTATATCGGGATATGGGGATGTCGATGGTGTCGGGCGTGCCCGGGGGGATTCCCGTACAGGCCAGAGAGACACGGC
>JAPTUI010000100.1 GCA_028067895.1 Pseudomonadota bacterium
GGGGTGTCGGGGACAGCAAGGGGCTGATGGAGGCTGAGCTGCGCCAGCGGCACATCAAATGGATCACGAATGCCAAAGTGAGCTCGGTGAGCGCCGGGGAGATGCTCGTGCAGGAGCTCGATGAGCAGGCCCAACCGAAGCACGAGCATACACTCGCCTTCCGCTTCGCCATGGTGCTGCCGGCCTTCAAGGGCGTCGATGCGGTCGCGGCGGTGCCCGGACTGTGCAATCCGCGCGGTTTCGTGCTCATCGATCAGCATCAGCGCTCGAAGAAGTATCCCAATATCTTCTCCGCCGGCGTCTGCGTCGCGATTCCGCCGGTCGAGGCGACCCCGGTACCGACCGGTGCGCCGAAAACCGGCTACATGATCGAGTCGATGGTCTCGGCGATCTGCGAGAACATCGGCGCGGAGCTCGAGGGGCGCAGCGCGCAGGCCGAGGCGACCTGGAACGCGATCTGCCTGGCGGACTTCGGCGATACCGGCGCGGCGTTCGTCGCGCTGCCGCAAATCCCGCCGCGCAACGTGACCTGGACGAAGGTCGGCAAGTGGGTCCACCTCGGCAAGGTGGCATTCGAGAAGTACTTCCTGCGCAAGGTGCGCACCGGGTCGATCACCCCGGTCTACGAGCGCTACGTGCTGAAGACCCTCGGCATCGTATCGCTGAAGGGCAGCGAGTCATGAGAGCAGGCGTGCGGCAGCTCGGTATCGCGGTGTTCCTGGCGGGCGCAATGCAGGCGCTGCAGGCGAGGGCGGGGACGCTCGAGCAGGCGTGGCGGCTCGCGGCGGCGCGCAACCAGACGCTGGCGGCAGCGGCCGCAGAAGTGCAGGCCGCACGCTCGGGCGAACGGGCCGCGCGCGACGCCCGCTGGCCCAGCATCGATGCCGAGGCCAGCTACTCGCATCTGGGGCAGGCGCCGGAACTCCAGGTGCTCACCCCCTCGCTCGCGTTCCGCTCCGGTCCGATCTTCAAGGACAATCAGTACCTCAGCGCAACGGTACAGATGCGGGTGCCGCTCTACACCGGCGGGGCGATCCGCGCGGGTGTCGCCGCGGCGCGCGCCGGTGTGCGCGGGGCGGACGCCGAGCAGCAGGCAACGGTGGCAGACGTGAAGCTCGAGGTGGCCGAAGCGTACGTCGCGGTATTGCGCGCGCAGCAGCAGGCCCGGGTGGCGGACGCGAGCGTCAAGAGTCTCGCGGCGCACCTGCGTGACGTGCAGGCCAAGTTCAACCGGCACATGGTGGCCAAGAGCGATCTGCTCGCCGCTGACGTGGCGCTCGCCAATGCGCGCTCGAGCCAGGTGAACGCCCAGAATGCGCTCGCGGTCTCGCAGGAGGAATACAACCGACTGCTCGGCGAACCGCTCGGGCGCATCCCGCATCTCGATCCGGTGCTGCCGACCTTCGCGGTCGACCGGCTGCCGCTCGCGCAGTTGATCGAGCGGGCGCTCGCCAAGCGCGGGGAGTTGCACGCACTCGCCGCGCGGGCCGGGGCGCTCTCGGCGCGGGCGCGCGCCGCGACCGCGAGCCGGCTGCCACACCTGGCGGCGGTCGGCGGCTTCACGCATTTCGACAACCAGATACTCAACCACCAGAACTTCTCCTCCGTCGGCGTCGGGTTCACCTGGAAGCTCTTCGATGGGGGCGCGGCGGCCAACGAGGCCGACGCGCTGCGCTCGCGCAGTCGCGCCGAGCGGCATCGGCTTGCTGATCTGCGCTCGCGCATCGCGCTCGAAGTGCGGGCCGACTGGTTGACGCTCGCGGCCGCGCGCGCGCGCCTCCAGGCCTCGCGTGCCGCAACGGCGCAGGCGCAGGAGAACCTGCGCATCTCGCGGCAACTGTATGGCGTGGGGCTCGCCTCGAATACCCAGGTGCTGGACGCCGTCACGCTGCGCACGCAGGCCGAGGAGGACTACAACAATGCGAAGCTCGACTCGGCCCTCGACCGGCTGCGTTTGGCCTACGCAGTGGGCGCTCTGTGAGCGTGTGGCACGCTAACCGAGTTTCAGCAACTGGGTAATCAGCGCATCGGTCTGGATCTGCTCGCCGCTGAGGGCCATGGCGAGCAGCTCCCCGCCGAGCAACGGCAGGGTGAGCAGCACATCGGGGCGGGTGCGGGCCAGGCGTCCGGTGTTACGCGTGTCGCTGACGGCGGCCACGGTGCGCACCTCGGGGTTCATTTCCTTCGCCGCGAGCACCACGAAGGCGTTGTAGGAGTCATCTTCGCTGAGCGCCAGCACCGCGCGCGCCTTGGCGATGTCCGCCTGGCGCAGCAGCTCGGTGTCGCTGCCGTCGCCGACCAGCACATCCTCGGGATGCTGCTCGTCCTCCGGGGGTTTGTCCGCGACGATGCTGGTGACTTGCAGGCCCCGAGCGATCAGCGCCCGGGCCGTATCCTGGGCGAGTGGGCCGTCGCCCACCACGATGATATGGGACACGCGCTTCATCTTTCCTCTTCTTCGCGGCTGCAGCAGGTTCATCAGCCGCTTGTCGATCAAGGGGCCGGCGATCGCCGGCAGGGCGGTGGCGAACACGCCGAGCCCGAGCACGATCAGCGAGATCGTGAAGATCCGCGCGTCGCTCGACACCGGGGTGATGTCGCCGTAACCGACGGTCGACATCGTTTCGACCGCGAAATACGCCGCGTTGACGGCCGTCGTGATGCGCGGCTGAAAGCCGCCGCCGAGGATCAGAGCCCCGACCGTCCCATAGCCGAGGGTCAGCAGCAGGCCGGTCAGTGCGAACAGCGTTGCGGTGGCGAGGCTCGCGCGCGTGAATGCCCGGCGCGCCGCGAGCAGCAGCAGCAGCTGCACGAAGCTGAAGATCTCCAGCGGGCGCGAGGTGCGCGCGAGCGGAGAGAATTCAAGTGCCACCACGGCCAGGGTGAGCAGGAACGCCAGCATCCACGCCAGACGCGAGCGCCAGAGCATCCCGAAGCCCACCAGCACGAGCAGAACCCCGATGCCGACGTGCGAGGCGGCGCTGGCGCCAATCTCTGCGATGCCGACACCCCCGGCGAGTGAGCTGATCTGCGGGGAGGCGATGGCATGCAGTAGCGGGCGCAGCGAGCCGGAGCCGAGCAGGATGTGCAGCAGGCCTTGAGCGCCGACCAGCAGCGCGAGCGGCACTTGCGGAAACCAGGCGCGCATGTGCAGCATGCGCTCAAGGCGCTGCTGCTCCTTGCGCAGCCAGATGCGCTCGGCGCTGAACCATTCGCGCTTCACGCCCCGCGCCTCGAGAAGGGCTGCACCGTGCGGCAGAAATCGTCAAGTGGCACGTTCATGGGATCAACTGTGCGCCAGTGGTGCGCTCGGACGAAAGCAGGCTACGACTGCCCAACACTATAGCAGGAACCGCTGTGTGCGAACGGTACGACGGGCGAGGCGCGGGGTGTTGAGGTGAGTGTGACGATGGCGCTCGTGGCGTTGCTCGGCGGAGCGCTCGCCGGCTTGTCGCTCGGGCTGCTCGGGGTCGGCAGCTCGATCCTGATCGTGCCGTTGCTGGTGTACGGGATGCATCTCGCGCCGCACCGGGCGATCGGTACCTCGGCGCTGGCGGCGACTGCGAGCGGACTGTGGAGCCTGGCGATCCATGCGCGTGCCGGAACAGTCCGCTGGCGCGAGGGCGGCACGTACGCACTCGCCAGCGTGCTCGGCGCGGCGAGTGGCGCGCGCCTGGGCCGCGCCACCGACAGTCACCTGCTGCTTGCGCTGCTCGGAGCCCTGATGGTGCTGATCGCAGGTCTGATGGTGCGCGGTACGCTGCGCCGCGGTGCGCCAGGGCCTGCGGCGCCGGCGCAGCCGAGCGGCGCACGGCTCGCGGCGCTCGCCGCGGCGGGCTTCGGTATCGGTTCGCTCGCCGGGCTGGTCGGGGTCGGCGGTGGCTTTCTCACCGTGCCGGCACTCGCCTTCGTCGCCGGTCTGCCGCTGCTCAGCGCGGTCGGCAGCTCGCTGATGTCGGTGAGTGCGGTGGCCGCCACGACCGCAGTGAGCTACGCCAGCGCGCACCTGGTCGATTGGCCGATGGCCGGACTGCTCGTGGCTGGCGGGATGCTCGGCGGCTATGCGGGGGTGAGGCTCGCCCGCGTGCTCGGCGCACGCAAGCGCGCGCTGACGGTGCTGTTCAGTGCGGTGGTGGCCGCTGCGGGGCTGTACATGATGGTGCATTCGCTGCGCTGAGTCGCCTGCCGATGCGACGGGCCGGCGCGCAGGCACGTCCGACGCGACACGCGGCGGCTGGTTTCGGCGCGGTCGCTTCGGTACATTGCTGCGCTTTCAGGCCAATACCGCGCGCCGGCTCGGCTCGGCTGCTGCTTCGGGGCGTGCACGCGAGGGGGGAGTCCGATGAAACTGGCAATACCGTTCACTGTCGCGGCAGCCTGTGCCGTATTGGCTGTGCCGCTCGCACGGGCCACACCGGCCGGTGCGCAGCAGGAGAATTCCCGCGGACGCACGTTGCTGCCGATGCCCGTCAGCTCGCGCTTCCGCTTCCGGCAGATCGGCCCGGCGCTCGCCGGTGGGCGCGTCACGGCCGTGGCCGGGGTGGCCGGCAACCCCAGGGTGTATTACGTCGGCGGGGCCGATGGCGGTGTGTTTCGCACCGATGACGGCGGCATGACCTGGACGGCGCTGTTCCAGCACCAGGCAGTCGCCTCGGTCGGGGCGCTCGCGGTCGATCCGCGCAATCCGGCCGTGGTCTGGGTCGGCACCGGCGAGTCGAACGTCCGCAACGACATCTCGTACGGCAATGGGGTGTACGTGTCGTACGACAGCGGTGCCCATTGGCGCCATGTCGGCCTCAGCGGCACGCTGCAGATCTCGAGCATCCTAGTCAATCCGCACCACGGCGGCACGGTACTGGTGGGCGCCATGGGCGATCCGTGGAAGGACAGCACCGAGCGCGGCGTGTACCGCACCAGCGACGGCGGCAAGCACTGGCAGCGGGTGCTGTACGTGGGTCCTGAGGTGGGCATCTCGGACATGGCGATGGATCCGCGCAATCCCAACATCGTGTACGCCGCGACGTATCGGTTCCGTCGCGAGCCCTGGCATTACTCCTCCGGAGGTCCCCAGGATGCGATCTACAAGTCGGTCGACGGCGGCAAGACCTGGGCGCGCCTGCGCGGGCATGGTCTGCCGAGCGGCGCAGTCGGACGCATCGGTCTTGCCGTGGCGCCGAGCGATCCGAACGTCGTGTATGCGGTGATCGGCAGCCACCAGGGCGTGCTGTGGCGCTCCGATGACGCCGGCGCGCATTGGACGCTGGTCAGCAAGGATCAGTCGGTCGATGCGCGACCGTTTTACTTCTCGCACATCGCAGTCGACCCGAAGAATCCGAACCACGTGTTCGCACTCTCGATGCGCCTGCTCGCCTCCGAGGACGGCGGGCGCACCTGGCAGCGCATCGCGCGTCGGATCCACGTCGACAATCATGCGATCTGGATCGACCCGAGCGGCAGCGGGCGTATCATCGAGGGCAATGACGGCGGCGTGGCGCTCTCGCTCGACAATGGCAAGCATTGGGCGTTCGTACACAACATCGCGCTCGGGCAGTACTACCACGTCGCCGCCGGCGGCGGGCTCTTCTATCAGGTCTGCGGAGGACTTCAGGACAACAACTCCTGGTGCGGTCCGGACGCGAGCAAGAATCCGCTCGGCATCTCCTCTCGGGCCTGGGTCGGATTCAACGGCGATGACGGCATCTACGGCATGGTCGCTGCCGATGATCCGAACCTGATCTACAACGAAGGGCAGAACGGCTCTTATTTCATCTACAACCGCTCCGAGGAGCAGCTGCACGACATCCAACCGTTCCCGCGCGATGACAACGGCCGCGGCGCCGACGGGGCACGCTACCGTTTCGCCTGGGAAGCGGCCTTTGCGGTTTCCCCGGACGATCCGAAGGTGCTCTACGCGGGCGGCAACGTGGTGTTTCGCAGCGACAATCGTGGCCGCACCTGGCAGGTGATCAGTCCCGATCTGACGCGCAACGATCGCGCCAAGCAGGGCCCTTCGGGCGGCCCGGTCATTCAGGACAACTCTGGGGCGGAGTACTACGACGCGATCCTCACGATCGATCCGGCCCAGTCGAACCCCCAGGTGATCTGGGTCGGGACCGACGATGGGTTGGTACAGGTGACCCGCGACGGCGGCAAGCATTGGCACAACGTGACGGCGCGGATTCCGGACCTGCCGGCGTGGGGGCGTGTGGAGTCGATCGACGTGTCGCCGACGAACCCCGGCAGCGCACTGATTGCCGTCGACCGGCACTTCAGCGGCGACTTCAAGCCCTATCTGTACAGCACCGATGATTACGGCGCGCACTGGCGCTCGATCAGCGGCAACCTGCCGGCTGACGTGTATGCGCACGTCGTGCGCCGCGATCTGCACGATCCGAATCTCTACTACGCTGGTTTGGAGAACGGCCTGTACGTTTCGTGGGACGCCGGTCGACAGTGGTACAAGTTCGGACTCGGTCTGCCGGACGCGGCGGTGTACGACTTGGCGCTGCAGGCGCGCACCAACTCCCTGATAGTGGCGACCCATGGTCGCGGTGCGTGGATCCTCGACGATTTGACTCCGTTTCAGCACTGGAGCGCGCATGTTGCGCATGCGCCACTCACGTTGTTCAAACCCGAGGTGGCGGTTCGCTACTGGCCGTTCTCGACCACCGAATGGATGGGCGATGGCGCCTACTACGGGCAGAACCCTCACTACGGTGCGGCATTCAGCTACTACCTCGCGCACTCGATGAGTGCGCCCGGAGAGCTCCTCATCCGTAATGCCAGTGGCCAGCTCGTGCGTACTTATCAGGGGTTGCACAAAGGCAAGGCCGAGGTGATGACGCCGGCCGCCGCGGGCGCGACGGGCGGCGGTCACGGCGAGGTGCCGTGGGTGGCGGGGCAGGCGGGGCTGCATCGCATTTACTGGAATCTGCACGCGCAGGGTCCGGTGCGTTGGCGCTCGGCGCCGCAGTTCAACCGCGGGCCGCACAATGGCGCGTTGCTGCCGCCGGGGACCTACACCGCAACGGTGAAGTTCGGCACCACGAGCGCGTCGCAGACCTTCACCGTGGTCAACGATCCGGCCTCGCACGGTACTCTGGCCGGGATGACCGAGCGGTATGAGGTGACCGAGTCGGTGCTGCACGAGATCTCTCAAGTCGACGTGGCGCTGAACCATCTCGATGGGCTCGCCGCGCAGCTGAAGAGCCTCAAGGCGGCCGTGCGCGGGCTGCCCGAGCAGCACCAGGCCGATGCGGCGATCGCGACACTCGAGCGTGCCCGCCACGTGGCGCTGATGCACATGACCAGCAACGCCGGCTCGTCGGAGTCCACCCTGTGGGTGCCGGACGGGATCCACGAGAAGCTGCTCGCGCTCGAGGGTCTGCTTTGGGGCTCCGATGCGCCGGTCGATGCCGCGACGCTGCGCGAGCAGGCGCACTATGCCGCTGAGTACCGCAGCGCGCTGGCCGGATACGACCAGTTCCTGAGCACCGCGGTCGCGGCCTTTAACCAGACCATGACCGGATATGGGCTGAGCGGGGTGGTCGGCGGTAAGCCGATCTCACCCTGAACATAACGCCCTCGGCGTATTGGACATCGGCGGCGCCCGGGGTGGGCGCCGCCGATGGTGCGTGCGGGGTCCTGCGCGCGCGGGGTCCACGCCCGTACCGTGGTGCGCTCGAGTTGATCGGGCGAGGTGTGCCGGAAGCCAAGCGGTTTGGCCGTGGCGCGGCCGACTCGGGCCGGGCTCAGCGCCACAGGAGTCTCGATGCGAGCGCGGCGGTGGCTGCCCGCACGGACCCGAAACTCCCCAGGCCCCGGTGCGTGAGGATCGGTGTCGTAGCGGAGCGCCCTGCGGGTGTACCCCCATTCATGTTGGCCTGCGTCGCGTGCGGTCGGTCTCAGCGCTCGATGTGCTCCGGTGTCATCGCGCAGAACTCCCCGCCGGAGAAGGTGCCCGATCGGCCGGCCGCGGGCAGTCGGCTCGCGCAGCGCCACACGGTCGATTTGGACTGATTCGAATCCGTCCATGCCCCTGCGCTTCGTCCCGTCGCCCGCACCGTTCATCGCAATCCCCATCGGGTCGCGCCTGCCCGCCCGTCGCTGCGGTGGCATAGTGCTCACTTTGGGGGCCGGCGGTTCGCAGGAGCCGGCGAAGCCATAACTGATGAAGGGGTATTCCGTGAAGCAAATCATGATGCGCTCCGCGTTGGCGGTAGCGGCGCTGGGGCTGTGCGCGAGCGCCGCCGCGTCGGGCTTGATTCCCGAACCGAACGCCAATGCGGTTCCGTACGCCACGCAATCCAATCCCGAGACGCTCGTGTTGAATGCGAGCACCGCCGGGCGGGGCTTTGCGACCTCGACCATGGAAATCCCGGTCCAACCCGGTCCGTTCACGTTCGTGTATCCGGAGTGGATTCCGGGCTATCACTCCCCGCATGGTCCTCTGGTGGACGTCTCGCAGATCAAGGTCAGTGCGAATGGCAAGCCGCTCACTTGGCGGCGCGACAAAGTCGATATGTACGCCTTTCACGTCAAGGTACCCGAAGGCGTCCACACGTTGAAAGTACAATTCACGGTGCTGCTGAACAGCGCCGGCAGTTTGCGCGCCTCGCCGAACGTGGCGGTGCTCACCTGGACGCGCGTGCTGTTCTATCAGAACAACATCAACTACCACCACTATTACGTCAAGGCGAGTGTCATTCTGCCGAAGGGCTGGGGATACAGCACCGCGCTCACCACCGAGAGTCGGGTCGGGGAGCGGGTGAACTTCAAGGAAGAGCCGCTGAACTATCTCGGCGATTCGCCGCTCGACATCGGCCGCTATTACAAGAAGGTCCTGCTGTGGCAGCACGGCGGCGCGCACATGTGGCTCGATATGTTCGCCGATGCGCCGCAGGACCTCGATGTCCCGACGAAGCTCCTCGATGCGTACAAGAACGTGGCGCCGGAAGCGCTCGCGCTCTACGGCTCGCGGCACTGGTACAACTACCACGCCCTGCTCGCACTCTCCAATCACATCACCTTCGAGGGCGTCGAGCATCACCAGTCGAGCGACAATCGGGCGTCGGCGGATTTCATGACCAACCCGAAGATGCAGCTGCTCGCCGGGGATCTGGTCACGCACGAGTTCTCGCACTCGTGGAACGGCAAGTACCGCCGGCCGTGGGACCTGACCACCGA
>JAPTUI010000658.1 GCA_028067895.1 Pseudomonadota bacterium
GTGCGCCGCGGTGCCTGCAGCCGCGCGTACGGCACGCGAACTTCGGCTCGGCGTGTCATTCGACTGCAACTACCGCCCGTCGCTCTGGCAGGGCAGGACTGCGCAGGCCGGTGCGCTGCTCGCCGGTATCGCTGCGCATGCCGAAGTGCTCTTCGCCAGTGAGTACGATCTGGCGCTGATGCTGCGGCAACCGGCCCCGACGCACAGCAGTCCCGACTCGTTCGTGCGCGCCGCCCGCGCCGCGTTCGAGCACCTTTCGAATCTGCGGCAGGTGGCATGCACGTTTCGGCTCGGACGCGGTCCGGATGCGCAGGCGCTTTCGGCAGCCTGCGTGACCCGGGACGGGGATTTCCGCTCCGGCCCGCATGAACTACGGGGGATCGTGGAGCGGATCGGCAGCGGCGATGCCTTCGCCGCCGGCCTGCTGTACGGAGTGCACGGCAGCTTCGATCCGCAGCACGCCGTCGAATTCGCCACAGCTGCCGCAGTCGTGAAGCACTCCCTCGGCACGGACTTCAGCCAGGCGACGGCCGAGGAACTCGAAGCGCTGCTGCGCGGCGACTCGGCGCTGGTGCGCTGAGCCGCCGCGCGCCACCCTCAGCGCACGCGGCGGGTCTGCGGCCGGGTCAGCGCCTGGTTGGGCACGAATGGATCGCCGTGCGCCAATTCGGCGAGCAATTCCTCCGAGCGAGAGAGCCACGCGCCCTGCTTGTCGGGCGTGATGTTGTTGTGCGCCGAATCGATCATCGGCACCGCTTCCTTCGGGGCCGGGATTTCATTCAGTTCGCACCACAGTCCTGCCGGTGGCGCCGTCGTGTCGATGAAGCCCATGGCGATAAGCGTCGGGGCGGTGATGTATGGGGCGAAGTTGACCGTGTCAAAATACGCTGCGGTGCGCAACACCTCGGGGTTTTGCGTCGCGTAAAACGGATAGCCCGGTCGGCGACCGTGCGCCAGACCGTTCATGTCGGCTCCCGAGGGTTCGTTGACGATCACTGCCGTCTCCTTGTCGGGGTTCAGTCCGGCCGTGGCGAGGCTCTGCTGCCCGCCCATGCTGGTGCCCGTGAGTACCAGCGTCTTACCGTTCCAGAAGCGGTTGTGGCGGATGTACTGAAGCGCTCGCGTGTCGCGCAAGTACATCCCGAGGAAGTAAGACGTTTGCGGGCTGCGCACTCCGAGCGCCGGATAGTTCTGCGGCACTCCGGTGCCACTCCCCGGCGGGATGTCGTGTGAGTCGACGTCGAACACCAGCCAGCCCTCGGCGGCGCGATTGGTTGCCCACGCGCGCTCGAGCGGATAAACGCCGGCCCATTGGTAGATGATCAGCGCAGGAAAGCGGCCGGCGTGTGCCGGCATTGCCAGATAGCCACGCACGTGCGAGCCGAGACTCTTCAGTCGGACCCGGAATAGCCTCACACCGGCCTGAGCGGTCGGCATCGGAGTCAACTTCACCTGCATCGGGACGCGCCTGAGTGCGGCGAGTTGGCGGGCCCAGAACGCTTTGAAATCGTGTGGCGGCGGGAGCGACGGGCGCAATAACGTCGGGGCGACCGCCGCGCCGAGCGTGGCGACACGGTGCTCGGCGTAGGCGCCGAACGGGAACTGGGGGGCGAGCGGCTGGTAGTGCGGGTAGCGGGCAAACAGCCGCTGCAGCGCCGGATCGTCCTTGCTCAGCATCGCCCTCAGGCTGTGGTTCAGCGTGCGGTACTGTGCTCGCGACAGCGCCATCGGGGTCGGTTCGTAGTCGACCGTGACGTACAGCATGCCCGGCGCATCGAAGCGCAGCGCCAGGGTGGCATGGCCCGAGGTGAGCGAGAAGCTGCCGGTTTTGACCACATCCAGATCGTTGCGCTTGATCGTGTAGGCGAAACGGCCCCGCGGGTTGGGCGTCCCGGGCGGCACCGACACCGTCCAGCCGACCGTCTGGCCGAGGCGGTAGATGCCGTTCGCATGCAGGGGCGTGAACTGGATCTGCGGGAGTGCGGCGAGCGCCGCGAGCGGCAGCAGACAGCCAGCGAGTGTCAGACCGAGCCTGCGTGCGGTGCGGAGGACCGGGAGGTTGCGAGTCATCGGGTCAGGCCTCTGCGCGGCGCGCCGTGATAGTGAATGAAATGATCGACCCAAGCGATGAAGTACTTCATGTTGGGCGCGTCGGTGTGGCCGCCGTCATCCTGCCGCCACGCGAGCCGTCCGGAGAGCAAACCGTGATTGACCGGCGGCATCGATGCGCTGAGCGGGTTGCCGCGCACCGGGAGCCCCTGGACGCCGAGCAGCCGGTAGACGGGGCTCGCCGCGACCGCCGCCATGAAGCTGCCGCGCTGATCGAGCCAGCGGGCATCGCCCATGGCGGGGATGCCGTAGCTGATGAAGACCAGCCGCGGGGCGCACAGCGCGATCAGCTCGTTGGCGTCGACCGGCAGATCTCCGGGCGTACGCGGCCCGAACGCAGCCCGCGCGGCGTCGTAGCGCAGAAAATTCCCGGCCATCCAGTGGTATTCGCCGGCACCGGCGAGGTTGCCGACGGTCTCCCCGAAGTCGCGTCGCAGCGGCGTGGCACCGCCCTTGCCGGAGGAGCCGATCAGACCGAAGGCGAAGCGAGGGTCGAAGGCCATTGCGACCAGGGCAGCCTTGCCGAAGCGCGACACGCCTTCGATGCCGACATGGGCTCCGTCGACCGCCGGGTCGGTGCGCAGCTGATCGAGCACCTGGCTTGCTGCCCAGGCCCAGGCGCGCAGCGCGCCCCACTCGCCCGGGGTGCGCGGTCGCCCCCGGTTGGTCAGGCCGATGATCCCGCGCGTCAGTCCCGCCCCGTCGTCGGCCTGGACCGCCGTGGGATCGAGCGAGGCAAAGCCCCAGCCGGCGGCGATCAGCTGCACGATCGAAGGTGCACCACCGTCGACGTTGCGTGCTCGCGGGGAGAATACCGAGCGGGTGATCAGAGTGGCCTCGGGATCGCGCCGCAACACGGCGCGCGCTGCGGCGTCATGATGGGCAAGGGCTGAGCGCAGCGCGGCATTGAGTGCGGCGAGCTGCTTGCGGTCCGGTCCGCTCCGTGGAAGGGGCGGGGCACCGTAAGTGAACATGATGAGCACCGGCACCGGATGATGCACGTGTGCTGGCAGCACCAGCGTCACCGGAATGTGCACGGAGATGAGCGGATAGGCACGGTTGTCCGCGGTGCCCATGAGGCGCTGGTAGACGATCGGGTGGCTGCCGAGGTGGGCGTGGCGGCGAGCGGTCACTGTCCAGGTGACCTTGGGCACGGTGCGCGGGATCCGTCCGTACACATCATGCTCGAAATCTGCGATGAGCTGGGGGCGGCGCACCTTCCACCAGGTCCGCGCGGTGGTGACCTTTGCGCCGTCTGCGAGCCGCAGCGCATCGGGTAGCGCTCCGTAGGGATCGGCGAGCGCCTCATCGTAGTTGGCGTGGCGCGGTGAGTTTTCGTTGCCGCTCGCTCCCGGGCGCAGCGCTTCGATGCCCAGTTGCTCCATCATGTTGCGATGGTCCTGGGCGGTGGTGAGCGTGACGGGGGCGCGCCAGTGATGTACCGGTGACGCATGCACCGGCGGCGGAGCACAGGCCAGCGCCGCCGCCGCCACTGCGGCGGCGTACGGTCCGCTGGCGCGCGGTCTCATTGGCCCGCGCGGGCCGAGTGCTTCATGGCAGTGAATAGTGACAACGGAATCGCCGCCGCCATGGCCCGGTAGCCCGCGGGGTTCGGGTGCAGGTTGTCACCGGAGTCGTAGGCCGGGTTCAGCCGCTGCGGATGCTGCGGATCACGCACCACCTTGGCGAAATCGACGACCGCATCGAAGTGTCCGGGCGCGCGAATCCAGGCGTTGATTTCGCGGCGATCGCGTTCCGTTGCGGCCGAGGGGTGGTAGTAGGTCGAGCCACCGAACGGCGTGATAGTGCCGCCAATGACCTTGATCCCGTGCGCATGCGCTCTGAGGATGATCTGCCGGTATGCGCCGATGATGTTGCGGACCAGCGCGGCGTTCTGCGCGGCAGAAATGCGCCCGTGCATGGTGGCGACGCCCAGGTCATTGACGCCCTCGAGTACGATCAGGTAACGCACGCCGGTTTGTCCGAGCACGTCGCGGTCGAAGCGGGCGAGCGCATCGGGGCCGAGTCCGTAGCGTAGCAGGCGGTTCCCGCCCGTGCCGACGTTGAGCACACTCAAGTGGCGCGTCGTCGGCGAGGCCTGCAGGCGGCGGGCCAGATCATCCGGCCAGCGGGTGTCGCTGTTGTTCGGCGTGGCGTGTCCGTCCGTGATCGAATCACCGAGTGTGACGATCGCGGCGCCGGGTCCGTGCACCTTGACGTCGACGCCGGACAGGAAGAACCAGTGGTTGAAGCGCATTGCACCCGGCAGCTGCGCTGCGGTGACGTGCTCGCCGTGCAGCAGGAACGACGTCTCACGGGAGCCTGGATGACTGGTCTGGCGCCGCGGGGGCTTGCGCAGGTAGATCGTCACGGCGAGATCCGAGAGTGCCTTGGCGTGGAAGGCGACCGGGTCGCTGTAGTAGGCCGCCCCGGGGGGAATGCGAATGCCGGGACGGCCGCCGAAGGTCAGGGCGGTGTCGGTGGACGGGTCGATCGCCCCGGTGGTGCGCGAGACCGGTCTGGCGATGTGTGCGGCAACAATATGCAGAGGTGTCGTGCCGAAGACGTTCGAGAAACGCACGCGCAGTTCATGCCCACCGACGCTCAGGTGCACGATCTGGCGCAGTGTGGCATTCGTCAGCGCCGCGCTCGGCAGCGTATTGCGCCGCTCGGGAATCTGCTGCGAGGCCGCCCAGGTTCCGAGCCAGTGCGTCGAGGCGCGGGCAGGGGCAGAGGCCGCCGCGGTAGATGGCGCGTGGTGGTTCGGTGCGCCGCAAGCGGACAGCGCTGCGCAGACCGAGAGCGCGAACAGGCCCGGCAGAAGGCGTTTGATCATCCTCGACATAAGCATTCCCCTCAGTTCTTCGGCGTAGCGGTTGCGCCCCCTCGGGACAGCCGGCGTGGAGTCTGCGGACATGGTAGCGATAACAGGTGCGCGCGACAACTGCCGTGCCGAGCGTCGCAGCGGTGGTGGTAGTCTGGAGCCGAAAGTAGCCGAGCGAAAATTGACAGCGCCGAAGTGGTATCGCTACCATCCAGCAGACTTCAAGACGGGAGCAGCGCTCTGTACCTCGGAATAGACATCGGCACCTCCAGCGTCAAGGCGGTGCTGCTCGATGAGCACGGCGTCATCGCTGCGCAGACCTCCGCGGCCCTCGAGGTGAATCGCCCCGCACCGGGATTCTCCGAGCAGGATCCACGCAACTGGTGGCAGGCGAGCGTACAGGCAGTGCTCGCGCTGCCGGCTGCTGCACGTGCCGGGGTGCGCGCCGTGGGTCTCTCCGGCCAAATGCACGGCGCAACGTTGCTCGATGCTCGTGATCAACCGCTGCGGCCGGCCATTCTCTGGAACGACGGGCGTTCGGCCGAAGAATGCCTCGAGCTCGAGCGACGCGAGCCTGCGGCGCGCACCATCACCGGCAACATCATGATGCCGGGGTTCACCGCGCCGAAACTGCTCTGGGTGGCGCGGCACGAGCCGGAGGTGTTCCGCCGTACCGCGCATGTGCTGTTGCCGAAGGACTACGTGCGTTTGTGCCTCACGGGCGAGCGGATCAGCGACATGTCCGATGCCGCCGGAACGGGCTGGCTCGATGTGGCGCGGCGCGAGTGGTCGGATGCGATGTTGGCGGCCAGCGATCTGACCCGTGCGCACATGCCGAGTCTGGTTGAGGGATCGAGTCCGTCTGCCACGCTCACGGCGGCGGCAGCGGCGCAGCTCGGTCTGCCGCGAGTGATCGTCGCGGGCGGCGGTGGCGACAATGCCGCGAGTGCGGTCGGACTCGGCGTCGTGCGGGCCGGCCAGGCGTTTCTTTCGCTCGGCACCTCCGGGGTGCTGTTCGTCGTCACTGACCGGTTCCGTCCCAATCCCGAGCGCGCGGCGCACGCATTTTGTCACTGCCTACCGGGTCGCTGGCACCAGATGTCGGTGATGCTGAGCGCGGCCAATACGCTCGACTGGATCGCCCAGGCCGTCGGTGCGACGGATCTGGGCAGGCTCGCGGCGGATGCTGAGACTCATGGATTAACCCGGCACTCACCCCTGTTCCTGCCGTATCTGACCGGGGAGCGCACGCCGCACAACGACCCGCATGCGCGCGGGGTGTTCTTCGGGTTGCGGCCGGACACGACGCCGGCGGAACTCACCGCAGCGGTGCTCGAAGGGGTCGCCTTTGCGTTTGCGGACGGACTCGACGTGCTGACGGAAAAAGCCGATCAGGTCGGAGAGATCAGCGTGACGGGCGGAGGCGCACGCGTGCCGTACTGGGGTCGCCTGATCGCCGCGGCGCTGCGTCGGCCGCTGACGTATCGCGAAGGCGGCGAGGTGGGTGCCGCGCTGGGAGCAGCCCGTCTTGCACGACTCGCGGCCGGCGACGCCAATGAGGCCGAGGTCTGCGCGGCCCCGCCGGTGGCGCGGATCGTGCACCCGGATCCGGCGCTCGCGGCCCTGCTGGCGAGCCGACGCCGTACGTTCCAGCGTCTCTACCGCGATCTGAAGGGCGCCTTCGCGGAATTCGCCTAGTCCGCAGCCCCCCCCCGGTCCCGAGCGAGGTGCCGGGGGCTGGTGTCGTTGCACGGCACGCACATCGCGTGCTCGTGCATCGCCCGGCCGTACCTCCGGCGCGCAGAGCGCGCTTTCTGCAGGCATGCGCCGCCAGAGTCGATCCTGCGCTCCGCTGTATCTCAGCGCATGTGCATGCATTCAGTCCCGAGGGAACTTCCCTCCGGTTCGCGCCTCCCAACGGTCGGACTGGCCTCGTTCAGTCGAGCCAAACGGCGTCTCTGATCCGCTCCATGCATTCATGTCCCGCACTCCGGCAGACGTCCCGCTGTGCGGCGAATACTCCTCGGGAAAGCCATCAGAGGCGATCGTGCCAAATACCCGCCGGTGATCCCCTGTCGGGCCGGGGAGAGAAAAGCCCGAGGGGATCACCGGCGAGTCAAACAGGCTGATCAGCTCTTCAAATGCAGCATCGCCGATTTCAGGTGCACCGAATCGGCTCCCACCATGACCCGTACCGTGCCGGGTTCGACGACCTTGCGCATGTTCTCGTTCCAGATCGCAAATACCCCTGGGCGCAGCGTGAAGTGCACCTGCGTGGCCGCGCCCGGCGCGAGCCAGACTCGCTTGAACCCCTTGAGCTCTTTGACCGGTTCGGTCACCGAGGTCACCAGCTCGTGAACGTATAGCTGTACGACTTCGCTGCCGGCCACCTTGCCGGTGTTGCGCACATTGACTGTGACCGTCACCGTGCCGTGGGCCGCCAGGGTTGGCGCCGACAGCTGCGGGCGACCGACGTGGAACGTCGTGTACGACAGTCCGTAGCCGAACGGGAACAGGGGGGAGTTGTCGGCAAAGAGGTAGCCGCGATGTGCGCTCGGCTTCTCGTCGTAGTTGTACGGCACCATGCCGACCGAGCGCGGGATGGTTACGGGCAGTTTGCCGCCCGGATCGGTCTTGCCGAACAGCACATCCGCCATTGCCGTACCTCCGGCCTGGCCGAGATACCAGCCTTCAAGCAGGGCGTTGGCGTGCGGCAGGATTCGATTCACGGTCACTGGGCAGCCGTTGATCAGGACCACGACGACCGGCTTGCCGAGCGCGAAGATGGCGCTGGCGAGCCGGTTCTGGTCGGCGCGCAGCCGCAGCGTGTCGCGATCGCCCAAGTGATAGTCGGCCCAGCCTTCGCGGCACATCGCGCCACTAGTGCCGAGCACCAGCACGACCGCATCGGCGCGCCGCGCGACCGCCACCGCCCGACGGATGCGGGGCAGATTCGCCGAGCTCGACTCGAGTACCTCACGGTTGGTGTCCTTGTTGCCGTAGGCGAGCAGCTTCACGCCGCGGGCATACAGCACGTGCACACGCTTACCTACGTAGCGGCGGATGCCCTGCAAAATGCTCACCGGGTGGCTCGGGATGCCTGAATAGCCGCCCAGACGCACCGGTGCAGCATTGGGTCCGATCACGGCCAGAGTCTTCAGCCGGCTCACCTTCAGCGGCAGCGTGCCGTCGTTCTTCAGCAGTACGATCGCTTCCTGTGCTGATTTCAGCGCCAGGGCGCGCGCCTGTGCGTCGTCGGTGATCCGGCGGGCTTCGCGGATGCTGGCATACGGGTGGTCGAACACCCCGGAGAGGAACTTCAAGCGCAACACGCCCGCGACGGCCGTATTGATCTGCCGCATCGTCACCTTGCCTTCGGCCAGCGCCTGCGGCAGGTGCGCAAACGCCTGACCGTCGGGGAAGTCGACCTCGACGCCTGCATTCAGGGCACGTGCGGCCGCATCGGTGAGATTCGGCACGACGTGGTGCAGGGTCATGAGCTGCTCGATGCCCAGATAATCGCTGACGACCACGCCCTTGAATCCCCAGTCCTTGCGCAGCACTTGCTGGAATAGCCAGGGATTGGCGGTACAGGGGATGCCGCCGATTTCATTGTAGGCAGCCATGACCACCTGGGCGTGCGCCTGCTCGATCGCCTCGTGGAACGCCGGCAAGTACATCTGCCGCAGCGTGCGGTGCGTCAGCTCGACCGGGCCGACGTTGGTGCCGGCCTCGGGTACCCCGTAGCCCGCCATGTGCTTCAGCACTGCCAGAACATGCCCCGGAGTCAGGGGCAGCGAGGGGCCCTGCAGACCGCGTACTTCGGCCACACCCATCTGACCGACCAGATACGGGTCTTCGCCGAAAGTCTCCTCGATGCGGCCCCAGCGTGGATCGCGGCCGAGGTTGATCACTGGCGTCAGCAACATGTCCACGCCGCGGGCGCTCGCCTCGCGGGCCACCACGCCAAACACCCGAGTGATCAGCGCCGGGTCCCAGGTGCTCGCCAGCGCAATCGCCTGCGGGAAGCTGGTGGCACCCCGGGCCACGTACCCGTGCAGGCCCTCCGAATGAAACAACGTCGGGATACCGAGGCGCGTATGCTCGATGTCGTAGCGCTGCACGGCGTTCACGAACTGGATGGTCTGTGCGAGACTGCGCAACCGGAATTGATCCGGCGCGTAATCGCCCGGTCGGGCGAGCTGACCTATGCCGTCAGGAAAGTTGCGG
>JAPTUI010000205.1 GCA_028067895.1 Pseudomonadota bacterium
TCGGCGTCGTTCCACACCGCGGGGTCCTGCAGCTGCTCCTGCAGACTCTCTGCGCGCTGCCGGCCGCAGCCGCCTGGCGCATGACCTCCGAGTGCGCAACGGTGCTCGTCTGCGACGCGGCGAGCGGAACCGACCCACGCTTTACGGTGTGCGCGCAATGGTCGGCGCGCTGAGGCAGCCGCACCGGGGCGCCTCAGCGCGCCTTGCGCTACCCCACGACGTCGAGACTTCGGCCGCCCCCGAGCCTCTCCAGCGCGGCAATCGCCGTCGGCGGCAAGATCAACTCTGCCGCCGCGAGATTCTCCTCAAGGTGCTGGAGCGACGAGGTCCCCGGGATGAGCAGGATGTTCGGCGCGCGCTGCAGCAGCCACGCCAGTGCCACCTGCATGGGTGTCGCCCCCAGACTGGCGGCGACCTCGGAGAGTGTGTCCGACTGCAGGGGCGCGAACCCCCCGAGCGGGAAGAACGGCACGTAGGCGATGTGCTCGCGCGAGAGCGTGTCGATCAGTGCATCGTCGTTCCGGTGCACCAGATTGTAGTGATTCTGTACGCACACGATCGGGCAGATCCGCCGGCCCTCATCGACCTGGGCCGCGGTGACGTTGCTCAGTCCGATGTGTCGCACCAGCCCGCGGCGCTGCAGATCCGCGAGCACCGTGAGCGGCGCCTCGATGGAACCCTCGGCCGGCCCGTGCACGCCGAACATGATGCGCAGGTTGACGACCTCGAGCACATCCAGAGCCAAGTTGCGCAAATTGTCGTGCACCGCCTGGGTGAGTTCCGCCGGTGAGAGAGCCGGCAGCCAGTCCCCCGTTGCACTGCGCTTCGCACCGATCTTGGTCACCAGCGTCAGCTCTTTCGGGTACGGATGCAGCGCTTCGCGGATCAATTGATTGGTGACATGGGGACCGTAGAAATCGCTCGTATCGAGGTGATCGACACCCGCGTCGAGCGCAGCGCGCAAGACCGCGCGGGCCATGTGCGGGTCTCGCGGCGGACCGAAGACGCCCGGCCCGGCGAGTTGCATCGCACCGTAGCCGAGGCGATGCACGGAGCGCTCGTCACCGAGTCGGTAGATTCCTGAGTGTTCCACGTGAGTCACGAGAGTCTCCTTAGATGAGGTATCGGCACTGTACCGGGTGTCTTATTGGGCGATAAGTGGATACACTCTGCACAGGTTGTCCGTTTTTGTGCACAATGAAAACCCGCTTCGACGAGCTCAGCGCATTCGTGACCGTCGCCCGCGCCGGCGGATTCCGCGAGGGCGCCAAGATCGCCGGCCAGAGCGCCTCGGGTCTGAGCGATGCCATCCGCCGCCTCGAGCGGCGCCTCGGGGTGCGCCTACTCCATCGGACGACGCGCAGCGTCGCGCCGACCGAGGCCGGACAACGTCTGCTCGAGCGCCTCACCCCGGCGCTGGCCGAAGTCGAATCCGCACTGGATGTCATCAACACCTATCGCGACCGGCCGGCCGGCACGCTGCGCCTGAACGTGCCCGTGAGTGCGATCCGGCTGATCCTCCCGGACATCGTGCCGCGCTTTCTTGCCACCTACCCCGACATCCGCCTGGAAGTCATCGCCGAGGAACGCTTCGTCGACATCCTCTCGGCGGGCTTCGATGCCGGCATCCGCTACGAGGAACGGCTCGAGCGAGACATGATCGCCGTTCCGATCGGGCCGCGTGAGCAGCGGCTCGCCGCGGCAGCGGCGCCCGCCTACCTCGAGCGGCGCGGCCGGCCGGAGCACCCCCGCGACCTGCTCGCGCACGAGTGCCTGCTCGGCCGCTTCGACAGCGGCACAATGCCGCCTTGGGAGTTCGAGCGCCACGGCGAGACGGTACGGATCGAACCGTCGGGGCCGCTGTTGGTCAGCATCGGCTCGGCCACGGAGTTGGCATTGACTGCGGCGCTGCAGGGCCTCGGCATCATTTACCTGTTCGAGGATTGGCTGCGCCCGCATTTCGCGAGCGGCGCGCTGGTGCCACTGCTCGAGCCGTGGTGGCCGAGCTTCTGCGGACCCTTCCTCTATTACTCCGGGCGCCGTCTGGTACCAGCACCGCTGCGGGCCTTCGTCGATTTCATTCGTCGCGATGCCGCTGCCGATGCCCCGCGCCAAACCCCGCGCAAGCGGTCCTCGAGCGTCCGTGATCGGACGGTCACGCGACGCTCGATGCCGAGTTGACGCAGCAATGTTATAATTCCGCTCAACGGACCGCATGACTGACGCCGACGGACCGAGGATTCAGGGGGAACTGATGCGTTTCGGACACGCGCTGAGGGGAATTCTGATCTGTGCCGCGCTGCTCCCATTGACGGGCTGCGGGGGTGGTGGGGGAGGCGCACAGGCGAGCGCGATTCCCGCGTCGCAAAGCGCCACCGGTACGAACTCAGACGGCTGGATCCCGGGGGTCTACGCTCCGGCCTCCGACTACGCCGAGCGCTGCGCCGTACCGCGAACCGGCACCGACCCTTACACCGGTAAGCCCTATCCTGACGTCCCCGGGACGGTGACCGATCAGAACAACTGGCTGCGCTCCTGGACCCATGCGCTGTACTACTGGTACAGCGAGGTGCCGGATCTCGACCCGGGGCTCTACAGCACTGCACAGTATTTTAACCTGATGAAGACCCCGCAGACGGACGCGAGCGGCGCACCGAAGGACCGCTTCCACTTTTCCTACCCCACCGCCACCTGGGAGGCCATGGAACAGGGCACGTCGGTCGGCTATGGCGTCCAGTGGGCCGTGGTGAACGCCTCCCCGCCACGCAAGATCATGGTTGCGTACACCCAGCCGGGCACCCCGGCTGCCAGCGCCCCGGCCGATCTAGTGCGTGGTGCGCAATTACTCGACATCGACGGGGTCGATGTGGTGAACGCCACCTCGGCGAGCGACATCGACACGATCAATGCAGCCCTCACCCCGACGACGAACGGTGAATCGCACAGCTTCACCGTGCTCGATCCGGGCTCGAGCACGCCGCGCACGTTCACGATGCAGGCCCAGGACATCACCGACCAACCGGTTCTCCTGGTCAAGACGCTCTCCACCGCTGCCGGCCCCGTCGGCTACATTCTCTACAACGACCAGGTGGACGTCTCGGCCGAGTCGGAATTGATCAAGGCCATCAACACACTCAAGGCGGACGGCGTCACACACCTCGTGCTCGATCTGCGCTACAACGGCGGCGGACTGTTGGAGCTCGCCAGCGAGCTCGCCTACATGATCGCCGGTCCCACGCAGACCGCCGGCGAGACGTTCTACGTTCAGCAGTTCAACGACCAATATCCCACGACCAATCCGGTCACCGGCACACCCATCACCCCCATGCCGTTCTTCGATACGACGCAGGGGCTTTCCGTCGCAGCGGGCCAGGCGCTGCCGACCCTGGGTCTCTCGAGCGTGTACGTACTGACCAGCGCCGAGACCTGTTCGGCGAGCGAGGCGATCATCAATGGCCTGCGCGGTGTCGGCGTACAGGTCTATCAATTCGGCTCGACCACCTGCGGCAAGCCGTACGGCTTCTATCCGCAGGACAACTGCGGCACGACCTACTTTTCGATTGAATTCAAGGGTGTCAACGCCGTCGGATTCGGAGATTTCGGCGACGGCTTCTCGCCCGAGAATACCCCATCGTCCCCCGGCGTCACGCTGCCCGGCTGCTCGGTGGCCGATGATTTCTCCCATGCGCTCGGCGACCCGAATGAAGCGGTACTGAGCGCAGCGCTCGCGTACATGGCAGATCCATCGAGCAGCGTATGCCCGGCACCCACCGGCGGCGGCTCCCCGGCACTGCAGGCGAAACAGAAGAGTCCTGCGCGCATCCGGGTTCGCTCTCAGCTGCGCGAGATGCTCATCCTGCCGAAGCCGCCGCACGGTCCGCGGCCCTGACACGAGCGAGTCTATGGCACGCATCGCCATCATCGGGGCGGGTCTCGCCGGCCTGTATGCGGCCGACCGGCTCGAACAGCTCGGGATCGACTATGTCCTCCTCGAGGCGCGTGCGGCCCCCGGCGGGCGCATCGCCAGCGCCAGGCGGCCGGGCGCGGGTGCTGCCGATCGCTTCGATCTTGGCCCGACCTGGTTCTGGCCGGCGCTGCAGCCGCAGCTCGAGCGGCTGATCGAGGATCTCGGGCTGCACCGCTTCGCCCAACACGAAGACGGCGCAATGCTCGTGGAACGCAGCGCCGACTGCGCGCCGGAGCGTATGCGTGGCTACCCGAGCGAGCCGGCGGCCCAGCGCCTGTTCGGCGGCATGCAGTCTCTGGTCGATGCCTTGCGCGAGCGTCTCGATCCCCAGCGAGTGTTCACGCAACGGCGGGTCAGCACGCTGCACCAGACAGGGGCAAAGATCGAAATCGGCAGCGAGGGACCCGGCGGCCGAGGCACGATGAGCGCCGATGAGGTATGGCTCGCCCTGCCGCCGCGACTCGCGGCCCGCGATCTTCAATTCGGTCCCGATCTGCCTGCCGCGCTGCGGCGTCAGTGGGCTGCGACTGCGACCTGGATGGCACCCCACGCGAAGTACCTTGCGCTGTATGAGCGCCCATTCTGGCGCGAGCAGGGCCTCTCCGGCGAGGCCCGCAGTCTGCCCGGGCCGCTCGGGGAGATCCACGATGCCTCCCTGCCCGACGGCAGCGCCGCATTGTTCGGCTTTTTCGCGCTCCCCGCACACCTGCGCCGCAGTGCGCCCGAAGCGCAGTTGCACTCGGCCTGCCGTGAGCAATTGACCCGTCTGTTCGGTCCCCTCGCGTGAGCGCCGAGCGCCGAATTCATCAAGGACTGGGCGCTCGATCCGTTGACCGCTACGGATGCAGACGGGCAGGTCTCGCAGGCGCACGCCGACGCTCCGGCTTCGACGGTCGGGGTCGGCTCATGGCAGGGGCGACTGCGTGGTATCGCCAGCGAATGGTCGGCGCAGTTCCCAGGCTACCTCGCCGGCGCCGTCGACGCAGCTGAACGTGCCGTCGCGGAGCTCGCTGTGCGCGAACAGCGCTGACGCACGCCGCCATCACCCATCACTCACCTCGCCAGCGGACCCAGGCGCCGTGCGGATGGGCGCGGGCGAGCACTTCCTCTGTGCCGCCCGGCCACAGCGTCAATCTCAGCGCCGCCGGCTCATCCCGGCCGGTGAGCTCCAGGCGCAGCCAGGCGAGTGGCCGCTCGGTCGATGCGGCGGCTCCGACCGTTGCCAGATGGGTGGCAATCTGCGTCTGAGCCTGCGATTCCAGATAACTCCAAAAGATACTGTGACAGACGACTCGCGTGACGTACGGCTCGCTCGTCGGCGGCAGCACCGACGGCAGCCAGTGCTGTGCCTCACACGTTTCAATGCGGACCGGCGCTGACTGCATCTCGCGCATTGCCGCATCGAGGCGCTCCAGACGCAAGCGTTGGTCCGCCCAGACATACGCGGCCAACCGCTCGCGCTGCGCCGGATCGGTCACGTCCAGGGGATGCCGGTCGCACCCGCGGCGCGCACGGATCTGAAGCGGCGCATCCAGCGGCGGCAACGGGCCGCTCCAGTCGCACGCCAGGGTCAGCGCGACACCCGCCGCCGGTGCGGCGCGGCCCTGTGTTTGCGGCCAGGGCACATCGCCGAACCGGTAGGCATAACGGTCCGCAATGAGATTCAGTCCCGCACTCGCCCCGAGTTCGAAAAGGCTGAGCGGATAACCCGTGCGCGCCGCGATCTCCAGCCAGCCGGCGATCAGCACCGCGGAGCGGCCCACTTCATTCGTCTGCGGCGGATGATCGAGAAATGCCCGTATGAAGTCCGGGTGCTCCCGCAGCGTCGAACGCACTGCCGCGAGCAGCCGCTGCGGTTCGGCCAGCGGCTGCGGCGGGTACACAGCGGCGAGCTGCGGCGCGCGACCGGCGCGCACCAGGCCGTGGAGTGCGCCGACCAGACGCAGTGGCACCGAATCGGCGAAGGGACTCGGATCGCCAGGCCACTCGAGCACTCGACGCTCGAGCGCGTTGGTCGGATCGAGTCCCGCGGCCAGGACGCGGCACAACGCGGCGGTGAAGGGTGAACCGAGGCGCTCACAGGCGTGTGCCTGGGCGAGAAACGCCTCGCGCACCCCGGCGGCGACATCCGTTGGGGATCGACTCTGAGACATCTCGGGATCCACTCTCCTGCTGTCCTTGTGAACTGCTCACCCTGCGTCGCAGGTCACCCCACCGGTCCGGCGCGCACGGGGCGCACCTGGCCCGCGCATCGACCTGCGAGAATACGCCGATTCATGCGCCTTGAGCCCCCCTGGCGCACGAGCCGCCCGCTGACGGGCACGCCCCAGAGCCGAGCACCCGCCGCGTCTGACTGACCCGTGGGTACAGCAGACCTGCCGCCCATCCGAACAACTACGTAGTCGGGCTGTGCAGGCGTGGATAGGTAGTAAAGCGGATCGACGCAGAGCATCGGGCCGCGAGAATCGTCGGCAGGAGGCCGGATGATGCCCACGCGGACGATCCACAAGCCATCGGCGCCCGGAACCACTGCGCACTATCTGCGCGACTACGATCGCACGCGGCGCGAATTCAGCTGGGCGCAGGCACGACTCGAGCTGGTCGGGCGCGCGGACGCGCACCTGAACATCGCGCACGAGGCACTCGATCACCGCATCGCGCTCGGCTCGGGCGACATCGTTGCGGCACGCTTCATCGATCGTGACTGGAATCGTGTCGAATTCACCTACCGTGAGTTGAAACGTCTGGCCGATCGATTTGCGAACGTCCTGGGCGCGCTGGCGGTGCCCCGCGGCGCGACGGTCGCAACCCTGCTCGGCCGGGTGCCGGAGCTGTTTGCGGTCGGTCTGGGCACCTTTGCGGCCGGCGCCGTGTTCAGTCCGTTGTTCTCCGCGTTCGGCCCGGAACCGCTGAAGACCCGCCTGCAGCTCGGGCATGCTCAGGTGCTGGTCACGACCGAAACGCTCTACCGACGCAAGGTCGCGGCACTGCGCGAGGCGCTCCCGGAACTGCGCCACGTGCTTCTCCTGCGTGAGGACTCCGGCGGTGCGCTGCCGGAGCGCTGTGCGGATTTCGCTGCCCTTATGCGCAATGCCCCGGACGCCTACGATCCGGCACCGACCACGGATGCCGATGTTGCGCTCCTGCACTTCACGAGCGGAACCACCGGCAAGCCCAAGGGGGTCACCTTGACCCACGCAGCGGTGATTGCGCAGCACGCCACGAGCCGGCTCGTCCTCGATCTTCATCCCGGGGAGGTCTTCTGGTGCACCGCCGATCCGGGATGGGTCACGGGCATCGCGTATGGACTGATCGGTCCGCTCACCCGTGGAGTGACGATGATCGTGGACCGCGAAGAGTTCGATGCGCAGCGCTGGTATCGAATCCTCGAGGCGGAGCGTGTCGCCGTCTGGTACACCGCACCGACCGCCATCCGGATGCTGATGAAGGCCGGCACCGCGCTCACGCGCACCCGCACCTATCCTCAGCTGCGTCACATGGCGAGCGTCGGTGAACCCCTGAACGCCGAGGCCGTCGAGTGGGGCATGGAAGCGTTCGGCATGCCGTTTCACGATACGTGGTGGCAGACCGAAACCGGCGCCATCATGATCGCGAATTTCCCGGCCTGCGACGTGGTGCCGGGATCGATGGGACGGGCCGTGCCCGGCATCGAAGCCCGGGTGGTCCGCCGCACCGGCGCCGGAACGCTGGAGATCCTCGAATCCCCTGAACAGGTCGGGGAGATTGCGCTGCGGCCCGGCTGGCCGTCGATGTTCAGCAGCTACCTCGAAGACCCCAACCGCTACCGGCAATGCTTCATCGACGGCTGGTACCTCGCCGGCGATCTGGCGCGGCGGGACCAGGACGGCCAGTTCTGGTTCGTGGGGCGTGCGGATGACATCATCAAATCCTCCGGCCATCTCATCAGTCCGTTCGAAGTTGAAAGCGCGCTGATGAGGCACCCCGCGGTCGCGCAGGTCGCCGTCATCGGCGTCCCGGACGCGGTGGCCGGACAGGCCGTGAAGGCGTTCGTCGAACTGCGCAGCGGCTTCGAGCCGAGCGATGCGTTGCGCCTGAAGATCCTGGGCCACGCGCGCCGGCTGCTCGGCGCCGCGGTCGCACCCCGGGAAATCGCCTTCAGCGACAGTCTGCCCCGCACCCGCAGCGGCAAGATCATGCGGCGCCTGCTGCGGGCCCGCGAGCTGGGGTTGCCCGAAGGGGATCTCTCGACGCTCGAGGGCCGGGAATGAGCGCGCCCCCCGCGATTGCGCTCGAGCGCGAACACGCCCTGGCGCTGATGCACCAGATGCTGCGCATCCGCGTCTTCGAGGATCGCTGCTACCAGCTGTACGGCCAGATGAAGATCCGCGGCTTTCTGCATCTGTACAACGGGGAAGAAGCCGTTGCGGTCGGCGCGCTTACGGCGCTGCGCGACTCCGATGCGATCGTCGCAACCTACCGTGAACACGGACATGCCATCGTCCGCGGCATTCCGATGACCCGAGTGATGGCGGAGCTGTATGGCAAGCAGAGCGGCTGCAGCCGCGGCCGCGGCGGCTCGATGCATCTGTTCGATGCCGAACGGCGCTTCTTCGGCGGCAACGCCATTGTCGCCGGCGGGTTGCCGATCGCCGTGGGCCTGGCGCTCGCCGCGAAGCTGCAGGCCCGCACCGACGTCACGGTCTGCTTCTTCGGCGATGGGGCCGTGGCCGAGGGCGAGTTCCACGAATCGCTCAATCTCGCCTCACTCTGGACGCTGCCCGTCCTGTTCATCTGCGAGAACAACCTGTACGCCATGGGCACCGCATTGCAGCGGGCGCAGGCCGAGACCGACGTCACCGCGAAGGCGGGCGCCTACCGGATCGAGGCCCGGGCCGTCGACGGCATGGATGTGCTCGCGGTCGAGTCCGCGGTCCGCGATGCAGTCGCAAAGATGCGTCGCGATGGCGCGCCGGCCCTGCTCGAGATGCGCACCTATCGCTTCCGCGCCCATTCCATGTTCGATCCGCAACTCTATCGCGACAAGGCGGAGATCGAAGCGTGGCAGAAAAAAGGACCGATCGTCACTCTGAGCACGCGTCTGCGCGCGTCCGGTCTGATGAGCGAAGAGGACTATCAGCGTCTCGAGCGCGACGCCCTGACCGAAGTCGACGCCGCCGTGCAGTTTGCCGAAAGCGCTCCGTGGGAAGCGGTG
>JAPTUI010000497.1 GCA_028067895.1 Pseudomonadota bacterium
GCGCCTCCGCGCACAAAATCGGTGAATTCCGCCCATGAAGAAGCGATGGCCTCTTCGGCGTAATGTGGGTGGATGCCAGCCGTGGCCGCCAGCTTGGCCTGGGGAAATTGCTTGGCGAGTGCCTCGAGCTGCAAGAGCGGCAGCCTCGGTGCGACGGAGTCGTTCATGGCGGCAGCACCGAGGCGACGAGCAGCTGGGTGCAGGGATGCGCCGGATCATCAAGCAGCTGATCGGTGAGTCCCGCCTCTACGACGCGGCCGCGCTGCATGACCATGGTGCGGTCGGCGAGCAGGCGCGCGACCGCCAGATCGTGGGTGACCAGTACTGCGGCGAGACCGAGCTGGCGCGTCAGCCGGCGCAGCAGATCGAGCAACTTTGCCTGCACCGAGACATCGAGGCCGGAGGTTGGCTCATCGAGGAAGATCAGGCGAGGCAACGTCACCAGGTTGCGTGCGATCTGCAGCCGTTGGCGCATGCCCCCGGAGAACGTCGCTGGCGTGTCGTCGATGCGGCTCGGCTCGATCTCGACGCGCTCGAGCCACTCGAGCGCGAGCCGACGCAGCCGGCCGTAGTGACGCTCACCGAGCGCCATCGGCCGTTCGATGACGTTGGCGCCGGCCGATACGTTCATGCGCAGTCCGTCCGTGGCATTCTGGTGCACCAGGCCCCAATCGGTACGTGTGAGCGCGCGGCGCTGCCCCTCGGTGAGGGAGTAGATGTCGTGCAGCCCACCGTCGCGCAGATTGAACCGCACGGCACCGCGGTCCGGTGCTTGCAGACCCGCCAGGACATGCAGCAGGGTGCTCTTGCCCGACCCGGACTCCCCGACGACGGCCAGGATTTCCCCTGGCCACAGTTCGAAGGACACCTGATCGAGCGCGACTCGCGGGCCGTAGCAGCGGCGCACGGTATCCACCTGCAGCAAAGGCGCGCCGGCGTCACTCGGGGCCATGGGAGGGCTCCGTGGCCGGCGTGCCGGCCTGACGCGTGGCGCAATAGTACGAGTCAGAGCAGACGAACATGCGTGCACCCCGGTCATCCGTGATCCATTCGTCGAGGAAGCTGTCGGTCGCGCCGCACAGCGCGCAGGCGCTCTCCCAGCGCTGAACGGAAAAAGGGTGATCGTCGAACGCGAGGCTCGTGACCGAAGTATAGGGAGGGACCGCGTAGATGCGTTTCTCCCGGCCGGCACCGAACAGCTGCAGCGCCGGCGATCTGTGCATCTTGGGGTTGTCGAATTTCGGAATCGGCGAGGGCGACATCACATACCGTCCATTCACCAGCACCGGGTAGTCGTAGGTCGTGGCGATGTGGCCGTAGCGGGCGATATCTTCGTAGAGTTTCACGTGCATCAGGCCGTACTCGGCGAGCCCATGCAGCTTGCGGGTTTCGCTGCGGCGCGGTTCGAGCCGCTGCATCGGCTCGGGTGCCGGAACCTGATAGACCAGGATCTGGCCCTCACGCAGCGGCGTTTCGGGAATCCGGTGACGAGTCTGTATGATGTCGGCGCGTGTGGTGTCGGTGGTGACCGCGACACCGGCAGTGCGCTGGAAGAAGCGGCGGATATTCACCGCGTTCACGGTGTCGTCGGCTCCCTGATCGATCACTTTCAGCGTGTCTGTAGGGCCGAGAATCGCCGCGGTGACCTGGATGCCTCCGGTTCCCCAGCCGTACGGCAACGGCATCTCGCGCGAGCCGAACGGCACCTGATGACCGGGGATGCACACCGCCTTCAGCAGGGCGCGGCGGATCATGCGTTTGGTGCGCTCATCGAGGTACGCAAAGTTGACATGCGGGTCGCGTGCCACCGGCTCGTGCTGGGCGGCACTCACGGCTGCTGCGCCTCGGGCGTCGTTGCAGCCCGCATGCGGCGCACCAGTTCGAGTTCCGACTGGAAGTCCACGTAATGTGGCAGTTTCAAGTGCTGGACGAAGCCGGAAGCCTCCAGGTTGTCGCTGTGCGAGAGCACGAACTCCTCCATCTGGACGGGTGCCTCAACCGCTTCGCCGAGTTCGACCGCCCGAAGCGCCCGATCGACCAGGCTCATCGCCATCGCCTTGCGTTCGCTGTGTCCGAACGAGAGCCCGTAGCCGCGGGTGAACTGTGGGGGCTGATGCGCGCTGCCGGCGAACTGGTTGATCATCTGGCACTCGGTGAGCGCGACATCGCCGATCGATACCGGGAAGCCGAGCTCCTCGGGGATCACCTCGAGCTCGACGCTCCCGAAACGCACTTCCGCGGCGAAGGGATGGGTGTGCGCGTAGCCGCGTTGCGAAGAATAGGCAAGCGCGAGCAGGAACCCTTCATCTGCGCGTGCGAGGTTCTGCAGGCGGGTGGCTCGCGCTGCCGGAAAGCGCAGCGGCTCTCGGGTCAGATCGACCGGCTCCGGATCACCGGCGGGCACCGGCTGGGTTTCGACGAGCCCCTCGCGCTCGAGCAGTTCGAGGACCCCCGGGGTGCCGGGCTGCGCATCGGGCTGCGCGGTACGCGGGGCCTGGGGTACCGGCGTGCCGGCAAGCAGCGCGAAATCGAGCAGCCGCTGGGTGTAATCGTAGGTCGGACCGAGGATCTGACCGCCCGGCAGGTCCTTGAATGTCGCGGAGATTCGCCGCCACAGCCGCATGCGTGCCGTTTCAAGTGGCACGCTGTATCCGAGGCGGGGGAGCGTCGTGCGATAGGCGCGCAGCAGGAAGATTGCTTCCACGACGTCGCCGGCGGCCTGCTTCAGCGCCAGTGCGGCCAGTTCCGGATCGTAGAGTGATCCCTCCGTCATGACCCTGTCGACTGCGAGGCGCAGCTGTGCGTGGATTTGCGCGCCCGAGAGCTCCGCGAGCGCCGGATCGCCGCGGCGCAGCTCGGCGAGCAGCGCCTGGCTGTTCTGGATCGCAACCTCCCCGCCCTTGACAGCCACGTACATCTGCTCAGACCTCGATGGTCGTCGTGCGGGGCAGTCCGGCGACACGATCGCCGGCACACAGCAAGAGATCGAAGCCTCGGGGAAACGAGGCGTGGTTGGTGTGCCATTGGGCCACGAATGCCGCATCCAGACCGCGCACAGTCAAGTGTTCGATTCGCTCGATTCCCGGTCCCCGCAGCCGCCAGCCGGTGCCTGTCTCCAGCGCTTGCACCTGCACGAGGCAGGTCGCGCCAGATTCCGGTTCGAACTCACTGCCCTGGGGGAGTACCTCGAGCGGCGGCATCTGATCGGCGTCACTCCAAAGGAATTGCGCCGCGCGCGGCTCGGACACGATGCGACAGCCGGTATGAAAGCGCAGCCAGGCCGCGGTCGGTCCTTGTGCAAGCCGAGGTGCGAGCCACAGCGTGCAGTCCGGATCGAGCAGCGCAAGTGCGAGGGCCGCCGCCGAGGGGGTCGCGCCGATCGGGTGCTGCGCATCGCTGGCCACTGGCTGTATCCGTCCGGGTCTCGCCAATGCCTGCAACGCTGCGCGAAACACGGTTTGACTGGCCAGCGCAGGATCGGCGAACGCCGCCCCCACCTCATTCAAATCAAGCGGCAGGCTGACGGCTGCGGCGTTCGTCACGGCATGTCCTCGGTGTGCTCACCGGCGCTCTCGCGCGCCACGGTGAAGAACTCGACGCGTGTCGCGCGTGCCTTCTCCTGCTGCACGGCGTGTTGGTCGGTGAGCCACTCGGTTATGCGAGTGAGTAGATCCGCAGGCAAGCGCGAACGGTTCAATGGGTCTTGCAGCAGCGCATCTGCCGTCGCCGCCAGTTCGGCATGCCGCGCCGATCGGCCGAGTACGTACGCGATGCCGACGTGCTCGCACGCGACGCGCGCAGGATCCGGACGCAGGGCGCAGCGAGTGACGGTGACTTCGCCGAGGTTGAACCGCTCGCCGTTGCCGCCGATTCGCCCCTGGATCATCACGAGTCCGGACTCCGGGCGGCGCAGCCATCGAGGATGCGTTCCGGCCAACGAGGCCACGTGTATTTCCAGCATGTCCAGCGGTGCTCGGCTGAGCAAGCGCATCCAGGCCTGGCGCGAGGGCGCGGTGAACGGCGGAGCGATGCCATCGTCTTGCAACATGCCGGTGCTATCTATGCTGGTATAGACCACTTCAAGACTACCCCCGCAGCTTAGGATCAGCGTGTTTACCTTTTATGACAGCAGCGATCGGCGAGTCTGAAATGCACGGCGCGCTGCCGCGCGGCTGCGCCTGGTCGCGCGTCGCCGGGGCGGTGGCGCGGAACATTCGCGCCGGGACGTACTCCCCGGGTACGCGTCTGCCGGCTGCGAGTGCGCTTGCGGTGCGGTTCGGTGTCAACCGGCACACCGTACGGCGGGCTATCGCCGAACTGGCCGCACGCGGCATCGTGCGGGTGGTGCAGGGCAGCGGCACATACGTGCAGGAGTTTGCCCTGGAGCTGATGTTGGGACGTCGGACCCGACAGTCGATGAGTCTGAAGCAGGCGGGCCTGCGCGGCAGGCTGCGCGTGCTCGATGCGCTGCCCATGTGCGCATCGGTGCAGGTCGCACGGGCACTGGGGATGTCGCCTAAACAGTTGGTGCTGCGCGTGCAGACGCTCGGTGTCGCCGGGCGACATGTGCTTCACGTCAGCGAGCGCTTCTTTCCGCTGCCACGGTTTGCGGGACTCGATCAGCGCGTGCGCACGTGCGGTTCGATCACACAGGCGCTTGCCGAGCTGGGCGTGACGGATTACGTGCGGCGCGACAGTCACATCAGCGCGGCATTGCCGAGTGAGCACATTGCGGTGCTGCTGCGCCAGGCGGTGCGCTGCCCGACGCTGCGGGTCGAGAGTGTCAATGAGGATCTCGCGCATCGGCCCATCGAATATGCGGTAGCGTATTTTGCCGGTGAGCGCGTCGGATTGCGGGTGAGAGCCGATGAGTGAGTGCGACCTGAATGCACTTGAAGCGATGGGCGCGTACCGCTGGGCGGTGTATTTCTCACCGGCGCCGCACTCTCCATGGGCGCGCGCCGGTGCCCGCTGGCTCGGACGCGACGTTGATGGCGAGGCGTGCGGGCCGCCCCCACGTATCGCGGGGTGGAGCGTGCCGGCCTGGTCGCGGGTGACCGCGGCGCCGCGCCGCTACGGGTGGCACGGGACGCTGCGTGCGCCCTGGCGCCTGGCGCAGCAGTTCGATCCGGCCGAGCTGCTGCTCGCTCTGAAGAGGATCGCGGAGGAATTTGCGCCCTTTGATCTGCCGCGGCTGCACCTCGGAGAGCTCGGCGGGTTCCTCGCGCTGCAGCTGGTGCAGCCGTGTGCGGCGCTGCAGGCCCTGGCAGATGCCTGCGTCGTGCGGCTGCAGCCGATGGCAGCGCCGCTCACCGCGGCGGAACGTGACCGGTACGCCGCCCGCGGATTGAGCGCCGGCCAGCAGGCGCTTCTGCACGAGTGGGGATACCCCTATGTGCGTGAGGAATTTTGCTTCCATATGACGTTGACGGATCGACTGGACGGGCTTTCATCGCCTCAGCGGGCCGAGCTGCGCGCCGCGGCGGCTGCAAGTTTCGAGACGTTGCCGCAGCCTCTGCACTTCGATGCACTCTCGCTCTTTGCCGAGCCGCAGCCTGGCGCTGCACTGCGGCGGGTCGCACGGATTGCGCTCAACGGCGGCGCCGGGCGCGAGGCGTGACGGGGAGCGCAGCACGGCTGATTTATGTGGTCGGTCCGTCGGGCGCCGGCAAAGATACGGTGCTGCGCTGGCTGGCGACGCATCAACGACCCGAGGCGCGGTTACACGTGGCGCGGCGCACCGTGACGCGTCCGGCGGGCGATGCGAGCGAGTTGCACGAGCCGGTGACGCCGGCGGAGTTCGCGCAGTTGCTGCGAGCCGGTGCGTTCGCCCTGCACTGGGCCGCGAACGGGTTGCGCTACGGCATCCGCTGCGAGGAGCTGCTTGCGCTCGACAACGGAAGCAGCGTGATCGTCAATGGTTCTCGCGCGGCGCTGTACGAGACGCGCAGGCGCTATCCGGAGGTGTTCGTGGTGCAGATCACGGCCGACATGGGCGTGCTCAGACAGCGCCTGCTGATGCGAGGCCGGGAGCGCCCGGAGGTGATCGAGTCGCGGCTGAGCCGCACGGCGCGCTTGCCCATCGTCAATGTCGATGCGGTGATTCGCAACGAGGGCACGCCGGAGCAGGCGGCCGTGCAATTTATCGCGCTGCTCAGTCCGTAGGCCGCAAGCGCACGCCGGGCGGCCCCCACCCCGTCGGTCCCGGGGTACGCAGCCGCAATGGCCGGGGGCGGTTCGCCGCAGAGGGGGCGTGAGCGGTGCGTACCGCTGCGCCCGGTCACGCGCTGCGGTACGCTACTAGCCCGTGCACATCCTGCTCATCGAGGACGATGTCGAGGCCGCGAAGTTTCTCATCAAGGGACTGCGCGAGAGCGGCTATGTCGTCGATCACGCGGCCGGCGGGCGCGAAGGCCTCGAACGCTCGCTCGCGGGCAAGTTCGATCTGATCATCACCGATCGGATGCTGCCGAATATCGACGGTCTCGAGATCATCCGTCAGCTGCGCCTTGCAGGGCTCGCCATGCCGGTGCTGGTGCTGAGCGCCCTCGGCAGCGTCGATGACCGCATCCGGGGGCTGAAGGCCGGGGGTGATGATTACCTGACCAAGCCGTTCGCGTTCGATGAACTGCTGGCACGCATCGAGGCGCTGTTGCGTCGGCGGACCCGCGCCAGTGAGAGCACGCACCTCGAGGTCGCCGACCTGCAGTTCGATCTGCTGACCCGGCGGGTGACACGCGCCGGGCGCGAGATCGATCTCACCGCGCGCGAGCAGAAGCTGCTCGAGTTTCTGATGCGCCGGGCCGGCCAGGTCGTCACCCGCATGATGCTGCTCGAAGGGGTGTGGGATCTGCACTTCGATCCGCAGAGTAACGTGGTCGACGTGCACATCAGCCGCCTGCGCCAAGCGGTCGATCGCGGCTCGGATCGACCGCTCATCCACACGGTGCGCGGCGCCGGCTACGTGCTGCGCGAAGAGCCATGAGATGGCTCAGGCCTCGTGGGCTGTTCCAGACCACGGCGTTTCGCATGTCGATGGGCTACACGCTGCTGGTCACGCTGGCGGTCGGAGTGACTCTCGGCACCACGTACCTGCTCACCCAGCGCATCCTGCGAGACAATGTCGATCTGATCATCACCACCGAGCTCAACAGCCTGCAGGATCAGTACGTGCTGCGCGGCACCCACGGGGTTACCGCAGAGATCAACGTGCGTATCGACAGCTGGGGACGGATCGGCTCGGTGTACATGCTGGCCAGTCCGCGCTTCAAGCGCATTGCCGGCAATGTGACCAACTGGCCGTTCGACGGTGCGCCGCGCGAGCGCTGGCCGGAGTTTCGCATCGAGTCGATCGAGCCCGGACAGCGCTCGGTGCACCCGGTGCGCGCCGCGGTGCGCCAGCTCTCGAACGGCGACTGGCTGCTCGTCGGCACCGACATGTCGCAGGACGAGCGCTACGCGCAGGCGTTCAAGACCGCGACGCTCTGGGGCATGGGTTTGTCGGTGCTGGTGGCGGCGATCGCCGGGTTCGCCTTCAGCTTCAGGCTGAGCCGGCGGGTCGGTGCGGTCACCGAGACGTGCGTGCGCATCATGAGCGGGGAGCGCTCGCGGCGGTTGCCGGTCGCCGGCAGCCGGGATGAGTTCGACGCACTCGCCGTGTCGGTCAATCGCGTGCTGGATCGGCTCGAGGAGCAGTCTGTGACGCTGCGTGCGACGTTCGACAGTGTGGCCCATGATCTGCGTGCGCCCCTGCAGCGGCTGCGCGGGCGGATGGATGCGGTGCTGCGCCTGGCCGATCTGCAGCCGGAGCTGCGTGAGCCGGTCGAGTCGGCGCTGCGCGAGGTGGATCGTCTGCAGCGCACGCTCGCGACGCTGCTGCAGATCGCGCTGGCGGAGTCCGGGGCACCGCTCGCCGCGGTATCGCGGGTGAACCTCTCGGGGCTGGTTGGCGAACTGGTGGAGCTGTTCGAACCGGTCGCGCGCGAGCGAGGACTTGCGCTCAGCGGACATACGGATGCGGGGGTATTCGTCGAGGGCAACCGCCAGCTGCTCGCCCAGCTGATCAGCAATCTGGTGGAAAACGCGCTGAAATTCGTGCCCGCCGGCGGGCGGATCGAGATCGGGCTCGAGCGCCACGGCGCGCTGGCGCATCTGGCCGTGAGCGACAACGGGCCGGGAGTGCCGGCCGAACAGCGTCACCGAGCCGGTGAGCCGTTCACGCGGATCGGCCCGCGCGCCGATGCTGGTGGTGGGCTCGGTCTGTTGCTGGTCGGGGCGATTGCACGGCTTCATCATGCCGTGTTCGCCCTCGAGGACAACGAGCCGGGACTGCGCGCGCTGGTCGAACTGCCGATTGCCGCGCCGCCGGACTGAGCGCGAGCGGCCCTCAGGCGTCCTTGCGTTTATCGCGCTCGATCAGCGCGTACGCCGAGTGGTTGTGGATCGACTCGAAGTTCTCCGATTCAACTACGTACGAAACGATGCGCGCTTCGGCATTCAGCCGCGTCGCGACGTCGCGGACCATGTCCTCGACGAACTTCGGATTGTTGTACGCACGTTCGGTCACGTATTTCTCGTCGGGTCGCTTGAGGATGCCGTACAGCTCGCACGAGGCTTCCTGCTCGGCGATCTCGATCAGCTCCTCGATCCACATGTGCTCGCTCAGCTGCGCCGTGATGGTGACGTGTGAGCGCTGATTGTGCGCGCCGTAGTCGGAGATGCGTTTCGAGCAGGGGCACAGGCTCGTCACTGGCACCACCACGCGGACCCACAGGTCGGTGATCCCGTCGTGGCGCTCTGCGATCAGGCTCGCCCGGTAGTCGAGCAGGCTCTCCACGCCGCTCACCGGCGCACGCTTCATGATGAAGAACGGGAAGCTCATCTCGATATGGCCGGCGTCGGCTTCGAGCCGCTCGGTCATGCTCTCGAGCATATGGCGGAACGATTCGACCGAGATCTCCCGCTCGGCGTGCAGGATCTCGACGAATCGCGACATGTGCGTGCCCTTGAAGTTATGCGGCAGGCTGACGTACATGTTGAAAGTGGCGATGGTGTGCTGCTCGCCAGCGGAGCGGTCCTTCACGC
>JAPTUI010000482.1 GCA_028067895.1 Pseudomonadota bacterium
GCGCTTCGACATGCTGCTGTGCACGACTATCATCGAGAGCGGCATCGACGTGCCGACCGCCAACACCATCATCATCAACCGCGCCGACCACATGGGCCTCGCGCAGCTGCATCAGCTGCGCGGGCGCGTCGGGCGCTCGCATCACCGCGCCTACGCCTATCTGATCGCACCGCCGCGCCGGGCGCTCTCGGGCGATGCCGCCAAGCGCCTCGATGCGATCGAATCGATGGAGGAACTCGGCGCCGGATTCGCCCTCGCCACGCACGACCTGGAGATCCGCGGCGCCGGGGAACTGCTCGGGGAATCGCAGAGCGGCCAGATGTCCGAGATTGGCCTCGCGCTGTACCTCGAGCTGCTCGAGGAAGCGGTGAATGCACTGAAATCCGGCCGCGAACCGGCGCTCGAGAAGCCGCTGGCGGCCGCCACCGAGGTCGAACTGCGCCTGCCGGCCTTCCTGCCCGAGGCGTACATCTCCGATGTGCAGGTGCGCCTGGGGCTCTACAAGCGGATCGCGGCGGCCGAGAGCGCCGATGCGCTCGATGGACTGCTCGCCGAGATCTACGACCGCTTCGGCCCGCTGCCGGAGGCCGCCCAGCGGCTGATCCGCATCACCAAGCTGAAACTCACCGCCCGCGCCCTCGGGATCCGCCGCCTCGATCTCGGGCCGCAGGGCGGGATGGTGCAGTTCGAGGAGAACACCGCCGTGCAGCCGCAGACGCTGGTGAAGCTGATGCAGCAGGCGCCGCGTGAATACCGGCTCGAAGGCGCCATGAAGCTGCGCATCGCACGCGCCCTGCCGGACGAAGCATCGCGCTTCGAGTTTGCCACCGCGCTGCTGAAGCGGCTCTCGGGCAAGCCGAACTAGCCGCCTTCGTTTAGACTTACCGGCCATGATGCACCGCCTCGCCCTCACGCTGTGCGCGTTCACGGCACTGGCCCTCGCCGGGACCTCCCCCGCCCGAGCCGCGAACCCTCCTCCTGCGCCGCTGCAGGCGCATCCTGCAGGCGCCACCCGCACCCCGGGCACAAGCCCACCGGCTACGCCAGCAACCGCCACGCCCGCCCCGACATCCGCGGCCGCACCAGCGCCGGTGCACCGCGAGTACTACGTCGAGATCGTGGTGTTCCGCGATCTCACCACCAACGGCAGTCCGGAAGACTGGCAGGCCGAACTGCACATGGCCCCGGATGTGAGTGGCTCGGAGAGTCCGACCGGCACGGGCGTCGGCCATCTGGTCCGTATCGTCCCCCCCTCGGGCTACAAACTCACCGGCATC
Organism: Pseudomonadota bacterium; assembly: GCA_028067895.1. Lineage (GTDB taxonomy): Bacteria > Pseudomonadota > Gammaproteobacteria > Steroidobacterales > Steroidobacteraceae > 13-2-20CM-66-19. The sequence goes on from JAPTUI010000482.1 coordinate 1,278, forward strand.
TGGAATGCCCTGCGCAGCAGTGCCGATTACCGCCCCGTGGCCCATGCCGCCTGGATCCAGACCGCGAGCGACTGGGGCACCCATGCCGGCTTCAACTTGAGCGAACTCGGTGTGCATGTCCCGGGGCTCACCGGCCTGGTGTATTTCGAGCGCGGCACCTATCTGCACCTCGGCCTGACGCTCGATTACACGATGCAGCATCCGCCGGCCGGACTCGACGCCCCGCCGGGTACGACTTTCGTGATGAACGAGACGCGCCGGGTACGCTTCTATCAGCGCAATTATTTCGATCACCCGGCCTTCGGCGTCATCGCGCTGGTGCTGCCGGTCCATCGTCACTCCTGACTCTGGCGGGACTTGACCCTGCGCTTGGCTGTTCCCGGCACCGTGCAGGATCCCGTTGGCGTGGAATCTTCCGCCCGGTTGGCAGGTCGGGCCGTCCTCACTCGGTCGAACCGAGCATCCGTTCCCCGCACGTCGAGATCCGCCTGCTCGGCGCAAGCGCAGTTCGTCGGCTGGATTTTTCATGACCGCCGCTCCAACCGATGCAGGTTCCGGGGCTGATCGCACCTGGCCGGCACACTGACCGCTGCGCCTGAATTTACGCCCGTGGGATCGCTCATCCGCCGGCCTGTTCCGACAGGGACACCTGTTGCGTATGATCCGTGTCAACCCATTTCTCGTGAGAACAGTCCGTGCAAATCGACGTCACGCCGATGGTTCCACCCGAGCGGACCATGACGGCCGCCCAGGCACTTGCCAGATTGCAACCCATGCTCACTCCGACGCAGGCAGCGGCCTGGCTAGAGGACTCCCGTGGCGGGTTTGACGAAGCGGCGCGCGATCCTTGGGCCTGATCGTTGACGGTGGCCTAGGCGTCGCGCATGCGCCCGGCCAGATCGATCGCCAGATCGTCATCGAGTCCGTACACCGGGCACGGCGGGCCGCGTGACGCCGTCAGGTCGAGAACCGGCTGCTCCTCGCTGCGGACTTTGGCGTACGTACCACCGCCGCCCAGCTGTCCCGGCGCGCACCGCGACCGCGCTGCAGTGACCTGAGGATCTCAGCGCAAGCGATGACACACGGCTGCACGCTTCCAACCCTCAACGGCGCGCACGTTGCGGCCGGGCTTGCGCATCCGCCCGCTCACCCCACCCGGCATCCCCGATCTGCGGCCATCGGAATTTCCGTGCGCGTGACTTGCACCCACGGGCCCGGCCAGGCAGGCGCCGCGCGCCAGTGGCGCACTGCAGACACCCCAAGACGTACAGCACTCAGCCGATCTCTGGATCCCCGCACCCGCGAGGGGCAGCAGCCGCACTCATTTAGGAAATTCCTTCGACGTCAGCGCCACCTCGCCGCTCTCGAGCAGCGACTTTCAGAGTCCCGCCCTGACCGCTCATCGGGCTGTTCCTGACAGCCCTTAAGCGCTCTTGGCCCTGACGGGCCGTTGAGCGGGTTCACGGTTCTGCGTGGGGCGGCGCTGAGCGCACTCGACGGTCACCCGCCGTGTGCGCTCCGCCGCGCAGGCCACTCCCCGTGCGTCACTTCCCGGCCCCTTGCCGGTAGGAACCGAGCAGGCTGCAGCGAGTTGCCGCAACCCCTCGGCTCGGATGTTCTTCGCCGCGTTCTCATCGCGGTCATGGGAGACCCCACAGGCAGGACACGCCCAGCGTTTTGCGCAGCCCAGTGTGGCATGCACCGTGCCGCACTCGAAGCAGCGTTTGCTGCTCGGAAAGAATCGATCGATCTCGATGACCTGCCGTCCGGCCCACTCGGCTTTGTAGCGGATCTGCCGGCGCAGCTCCCCGAGGGCGACATCACCCATTGCTCTGCGAAAGCCTCTGCGGTGTCCGCCCCGTGCCAGGCCCTTCACGTTCAGATCTTCCAGCACCAGGATCTTCGCCTCGGCGACCAGGGCCGTACTCACCCGGTGCAGCGCATCCCGCCTCAGATCTCCGATCCGCCCGTGCAGCCGCGCCACGCGTGTGCGGGTCCGGGCTCGCCTGCGGGACATCCCCAGCCGCACGCCCTTCGGGCAGGGCTTCGTCGGATCGAGCCCCTGGGCGCGCATCTGCGCGGCCACCTGGCGGTTCTGGCGCCGCGGGTAGCGGCGCAGCCGGGTGAGCTTCAGCGCCAAGGCCTTCGGTGTGCGCAGGGTGCGCACCGCCGTCCCATCGCTCACCACCGCCAGATCCCGCAGCCCCAGATTGATCCCGATCACCTCGGTGTGAGGCTCTGGCCATACGGCTTCAGATACCTGATCGGCACAGAGCGAGGCGAAGTACCGTCCGGCCCCATCCCGGGAGACCGTCACGGAGCGCAGCCGGCCCTGTAAGCCCTCGCTGCGGCGCAGCTTGACGCGTCCCAAGCCCGGCAGATCCACAAAGGCCCACCGGGGGGTGGCTTCGCGCTCGACCTGCACCCGGCGCTGATCGAGGGTGAAGCGCACACGCTCAACTCCCCCTCGGCGCCGATACCGCGGATAGCGCGCCCGGCGGGCAAAGAAGTTCTGAAACGCCCGCTCCTGATCGCGCAGCACCTGATTGAACGGCTCGCGAGGAAGCTCGGCGAGCCAGTGCGTCTCCGGGGCCTGACGTCATGCCGTGAACTCTCTCGACAGCGCGATCCAGTTCAGGCGCGTCTGATCGGCTTGATAGGCACTCGTGCGTCGTGCCAAGGCCCAGTTCCACACGAAGCGCGAGGCGCCGAAGAGTCGGCCGAGCACACGCCGCTGCCGTGCGCTGGGGTAGCAGCGCAGGCGGTAGGCTCGCTCGCGGGTCGTCGGCTCGGCCATGCGCGCATGGACTGCCTTTCAGCACAAAAAGTCAACGGGCGGGACACAACTGCTAACAGCCGTCGGACGTCCTGCTACGCGTCCTGACACGACGCCATCACCGACGTCATGTCAGGACGCTGCGCAAATGACTTAAACCGACGGGGTCGCGAGCATCCGTGCTCGCTTCGACGCGGGTCATGCCCCATGATCCCAAAATCAAGGATGTATCCGTGACAAACCGGGCGGTCAACCCGCATACTGCGGACGCTCCACTCCCATCCGCGAACATCCCCATGCCTTGCACCCCGCCGGACCTCATCGACATCGGCATCAACCTCGCTCACGACAGCTACGACGCTGACAGAGACGACGTCATCGCACGCGCGATTCACTCCGGCGTCACTCAGATGATCGTGACCGGATCATGCGCACCGAGCACTCGCAAGGCGATCGAACTCGCCCGATCACATCCGCAGTGCCTGTTCGCCACCGCCGGCGTGCATCCGCACCACGCGACGGATGTGACCGAGGCTCTGCTGACGGAAATGACGAGCCTCGCCAGTGCACCCGAAGTCGTCGCCGTAGGCGAATGCGGTCTCGATTACTTCCGCAATTTCTCGCCCCATGCCGCCCAGCAGCGCGCCTTCCACAGTCAGCTGGAGCTGGCCGCGCGCCTACACAAACCGGTTTTTTTACATCAACGAGACGCGCACGCGGACTTTCTGGCCATCCTCCGTGAGCACTCACCGACACTGTGCGGCGGGGTGGCGCACTGCTTCACCGCCGGCGCGCAGGAGCTGGAGAGCTACCTCGAACTGGGTCTGACCATCGGGATCACCGGCTGGATCTGCGACGAACGCCGCGGGGCGCACCTGCTGCAACTCGTGGCGCGCATTCCGGCCGATCGACTCATGATCGAGACCGACGGGCCCTACCTGCTGCCGCGCGACCTGGTGCCCAAGCCCACCTCGCGTCGCAACGAGCCGAGCTATCTGCCGCACATCGCCCGAACGATTGCCGCGGCACGCGGGGAATCTCTCGAGGCCCTCGCCGCAGCCACCGCGGCAACCACTCGGCGGCTGTTCCATCTGCCGGCACCTCCCGGACATGGATGAGCCGAGGGGCCGATGCCCGGGCCCGCATTCGCGGGCCCGGGCCACCCGACGCCTCAATGAGCCAAAGGGTCGTGGTGCCTCAACACTTCCCAGCGCCGGCGGAGCACCCGGTACTCGGCACTGAGCTTCGCGAGCGCATCGAGGTCCGCGGCGGTCGGTGCGCGATCGGCGGCCTGCATCCGCCGCATGAGCCGCTGCAGGGCGACACCGACGCTGCCGAATGACGGCGGACCTCGGCGGAAGAACACGGCCGACCGCTCACTCACCGGCCGGCCCGCAAGATCCTCCAGCCGTTCCCGAAACGCCGTCAGCACCGTCGTCGGCTTGCGTGCCGCGAGCTTCCGCTCAAGGACCCGCACCTGGCGAACTGCACCGCTCGCGGCAATCGCGTCCCGATACGCCTGCATCGAGGCCTCGAACTGCTGCTGCAGCGCCACCATCGGGGTGTGCACACGCGGATCCATGATGACGGTCAGCGGCTGGACGTAGGTGTGGCCGGCCACCGTCAACCGCACGGTGTAGTGGCCCGGCATGACCCAGGGCGAGCTCGAGAGCATGGGCGTGTCGTGCCGGACCGCCTGATTGGCATCCAGGACCCGCGGCGCATCCGGCACGGGCGGATAATGCATATCCCACACGAAACGATGCATTCCGGCTGCGGCCGAGAGATTCATCGGCGGACGGGGCCACCACGCCGGCACGTCCAGGTGCGCCGGATTGAGCGGCTGCTCGGGATCGGCGCTGGAGAAATGCCGCACCAGCCTGCCCGATGAGTCGAAGATATCGAGCGTGACCGGCGTTGCCGAGGAACTCGCCAGCGTATAGTCGATGATCGCTCCGGGCGGCGGGTTCGGCAGCGCCGGCATGCGCCAGGGCGTCGGCGGATTCATGTCCCAGCGGACCCTGACGGCAGTCTGCGGCCGGTACAGTGTCACCGGCGCCCGCGCGACTTCGGCATCGATCTGGCGCAGCGGGGTGATGTCATCGAGCACCATGAACCCTCTGCCATGAGTCGCCGCAATCAGATCATCGCCGTGCACTTTCAGATCACGCACGGATACCGCAGGCATGTTCAGCCGCAACGACTGCCAGTGATCTCCATTGTCAAAGGACACCCAGACCTGAGTCTCGGTGCCCGCGAACAGCAGGTTCCTGCGATGCGGATCCTGCCGGATGACGTTGGTAGTGGCATCCGGGGTGATTCCCCGGTCGATCTGCGTCCAATGCTTGCCGCCATCCTCGGTGCGGAACAGATGGGGCCGCATGTCGTTGAGAAACAGAGTATTGACCGCGGCGTACGCTTCATTCGGATTGAAGTGACTCGCCTCCAAACTGAACACCCTCCAGAACGGCTTCAGCTGCGGTGGCGTGACATTGCTCCAGTGCCGGCCTCCATCATGCGTGACCCAGATCAGACCATCATCCGTCCCCGCCCAGATGAGATCTTTGTTCAGCGGCGAAGGTGCAAGGGCATACACGACGCCCCGATCCGTCGGCCGGGCCGCGGGGGTATGCCTGTACTCACCGACACTCGGCGGAACCGTCCAGGTCTTGCGGCTCAGGTCCGGACTGATCCGCCGCCAATTCTGGCCGCCGTTGTCGGTCTGCCAGACCGTATTGGAGGCAAAATACAGCCGATGCTCGTCGATCGGCGAGAACACGAGCGGCATCGTGCGCAGCACGCGATAGTCCCGGCCGGCGATCGCCTTCGGGCCGACGTCGGCAATCTGACCCGTGTTGCGGTTGTAGACCGTGACTCGTCCGCCGTAGATCAGATTCGGATGCAGCGGATCCGGCGCGGCACCGCCATATTCCTCGATGCCGACCGGATGCCAGTCGTGGGCCGTCAGCTCACCGTCATTGCCGCGCTCCGCAACGCAGGCCGAGCCACTGTCCTGCTGGCCACCACACACCTGGTACGGCCAGGTATCGTCGATGCCGACTTTGTACATGGCGGCGGTCGGCTGGTTGTACCAGGAACTCCAGGTCTTGCCGCCGTCGACCGTCACGATGGCGCCCTGATCGCTGTTGACGGCCATGATGTCCGGATTGTTCGGATTGATCCAGGTTTGCTGGTAATCGTCGCCGCCCGGCGCACCACGAAAGCCGAACCAGGTCTTGCCGCCATCGACGGACTTCCACAGCACCGGGGTATCGCTGTACACGATCTCGGGGTTCTTCGGATCGATCGCCAGCACCGGTAGGTCACCGCCGCCGATTCTCTCCGCCGGTCTGGGGTCGTGAGTGACCTTGAACCAGCGCGCTCCGGCATCGTTCGAGCGGTAAATTCCCACCGTGCCGTCAGGCGCCCCCGGACCGCTCGACACCGAGGCGTACAGGATCTGCGGATCACTCGGCGCGATGCGCAGCAGCGCCTGCTGGACCGCCGGCAGGCCCCGGGTGAGTTTCTTCCAGGTCGTGCCCCCGTCCGTAGATTTGAAAATGCCCCCGTCAGTGCCCCCAAACTGTCCATTCTCCCAGGGCGCCTGCTGCTGCTGCCACAGCGTCGCGTAGAGCACATTGGGATTGCGGGGATCCATCTCGATGTCATCCCCACTCGTGTACCGATTCACATACAGCACCCGGTGCCAGGTCTTGCCGCCGTCGAGGGAGCGAAAGATCCCCCGTTCCCGGTTCGGTCCGTAGACGTGCCCCAGAGCGGCGACAAATACCCGATCCGGATTGTGCGGATCCACCGCGATCATCGCGATGTCCTCGCTCTTACGCAGACCGATGAATGACCAAGTCTTGCCGGCATCGGTCGATTTGAACATCCCCATGCCGGTCGCCTGGTCCGGGCGGATGTTGCTCTCGCCAGTGCCGACGTAAATCACATTCGGGTCGGAGACCGACACTGCAATGGCACCGATGGAACTGGTTGGCTCATGGTCGAAAATAGGGCGCCAGCTGTTGCCGTAGTCGATGGACTTCCAGACCCCACCGTCGTCATTGCCGATGTAGAACACATTCGGCTCGCTGGGTACACCCGCAACCGCACGCCCGCGGCCGCCACGCAGGGGCCCAATCGGCCGCCAGCGCAACTGCGCAAACAGATGTGCACTGTAGGCCTGGGCGCGCGCTGCAGTGCCCGGCGTGAGACTGGCGAACGCCGTCACCGCCACGATCAATGACGAACGAACCCTTCCCATCATTCCTCTCCTGCGCACCCTCGAGAACGGATGACGGACTTCCGCGCGGGTTGAACTCCACACGCTACTGGAAAATGTACTGGCACGGATCTCATGCTCCATCCGGCGCACCGGTACGTTGATCGGTCGCACGTCGAAATCGATGGCCACGATATTTTTTCAATCAATATCTTAAGAAATATCCCTCAAGCACCGTATCGCCGTGCAGGCCCACGCTGTCCGCGCCGGCATCAGGCACCGAACCCCCATCGATCCGCGCCAACGGGCACTCCTGCGCGCACCCGCCCAATGTCCGGCGTTCGCCGCCGTCACGCCCTTTGAACACGCCGCGCCAGCTCGCCGAACCCTCAGGCCGGTCGGCCGCTGATCGGAGGATCGACCCGTGCTGCTTCGAAGAACACTCGGTAAACGATTCCCCCGACCGCACCGCCTAGAATCGGAAAGATCCAGAAGAACCAGAGCTGGGCAAGCGCCCAGCCTCCGACGAATATCGCCGGTCCGGTGCTGCGCGCAGGATTGACCGAGGTATTGGTCACCGGGATGCTGATCAGATGGATCAGCGTCAAAGCCAGACCGATCGCAAGCCCCGCGAACCCGACTGGTGCACGCTGGTGAGTCGCACCGAGAATCACGATCACGAACATGAATGTCATCACCAGCTCGCAGACCGCGCAGGCGAGCATCGAATAGCCACCCGGGGAGTGCGCACCGTATCCATTGGCGGCAAACCCGCCGGCGAGACTGAAGCCTG
>JAPTUI010000433.1 GCA_028067895.1 Pseudomonadota bacterium
GTCTCATCCACCATACGCCGCCGGCACGCCCTGCGCTCGGCGAAGCCGCAGCGGCGCGCGAGCTGCTGCGCGACCTGGAACATCGCGTACCGGCACATGTGCCGCTCGCAATGAAGGCACAGCCTCTGCATTACGTCGCCGGAGCGCATCGCGCCGGCGATGCGCAGCGGCGACGCTGGCTGACCCCCTGGCGCAAGAGCTGAGGACCCACTGATGCATCGACGTGGATTTCTGCGCGGCAGTGCGGCGAGTTTCGCCGCCATCGCCCCCTGGCCGATGGAATTCAAACACAAGAAGCGCCCGCAGGGACCGGCGCACGGTGTGGCGCATTTCGGCGCGCCGCGGCCGTTCTCCTTCGCCTGGCTGAAGGCGCTCGCGCGCTCGATGTCCCTCACCGTCTACAGCGAACCGGTCGCGCCGCTGCCGGCGGCGATCCAGAGGCTCTCCTGGGACCAGTGGGAGTCGATCACCTACCGTCCCGAGCGGACACTGTGGTACGAGGATGACCTCTTCTTCCGCATCCGCTTCGACCACCTCGGCTTCACCATGAAGCGCCCGGTGCGCATGTACGCTCTGCAGCAGCACGTGGCGCGCCAGATCCTGTTCGATCCAAACCTGTTCGACTACAGCCACTCGGGCCTGAAGCCGAAGGAGATCCCGACCCATCTGGGCTTTTCCGGATTCAACGTCCTGTTCCACACCAACTGGGCGGACGACCGGACGGTATTCCAGGGCGCCTCCTACTTCCGCGCCGTCGATGGCAGCGGCCAGTACGGCATGTCGCAGCGCGGACTGGCAATCGACACCGGCATGCCTCAGCCGGAGGAATTCCCCGACTTCGTCGCCTTTTACCTCGAGAAGCCCGCACCGGAATCGACGCTGCTCACCGTGTACGCGCTGCTCGACTCCCCGAGCGTCTCTGGAGCCTATCGCTTCATCATCGACGTGGCCAGTACGCTGGTGATGGACGTGGACTTCACGCTCTACCCGCGCCGCCAGATCGAGCGACTCGGAATTGCGCCGGGGACCAGCATGTATCTGGTCGGAGAGAACGATCATCGGGTCGCCGACGACTGGCGTCCGCAGATCCATGACTCCGACGGCCTGCAGATGCACACCGGCGTCGGGGAGTGGATCTGGCGTCCGCTCACCAACCCGGCGGAGCTGCGCGTCAATTCCTACCTCGATGACAATCCGCGCGGCTTCGGCCTGATGCAGCGCGACCATAACTTCGCCGACTACCAGGACGATGGGGTCTGGTACAACCGCCGGCCGAGTTGCTGGGTGGCCCCGAAGGGCGCCTGGGGCAAGGGCGCGGTCATGCTGGTGGAGATCCCGACCATCGATGAAACGATGGACAACATCGTGGCGTTCTGGAATCCGGCCGAGGAGATCGTGCCCGGCCGGGACTACACCTACGGTTACCGTCTCTACTGGTGTCGCGAGAATCCCTTCAAATCCCATCTCGGCCACGTACACGCGACGCGCGACGGCATCGGCGGCGTGGTCGGCCAGAAGCGCACCGAGTTCTCCTGGCGCTTCGTGGTCGATTTTGTCGGCGGCGACCTGCCGATGCTCGCCCCCGGGGATAAGGTCCTCGCGGTGGTGAGCACCTCGCAGGGCCACGTGCAACTCGTCTCGGCCCGCCCACTGCTGCCTCTCAAAGGGGGGTGGCGCGCGATGTTCGACCTGGTGCCCGATGAGGCCGGCCAGCCGATCGACCTCAGGTTGTTCCTGCAGCTGAACGGCCAGGCGCTCACCGAGACCTGGATGTACCAGTACACCCCGCCGTCACTCGCCGTGCAGCGCAGCTACGTCCAGACCTGAACGCTGCGCCGCGCACGCGGCGCAGCGAGCCTACGGCCCTTAAGGAGCGTCATGGTCGAGAACACCCAGCCGGAGCGCGACGCATGGGCCGAGTGGCTGCTGCACGGCCGCGACGGCGGCGACCCGCTCTATGCGCAGGCCATGCGTGCGCTGGTGGAACGTTACGTCGAGCGGGTGCTCGATGGCGCAGCACTGCAGCCCGGGGAGACATTTGCCGACATCGGCACCGGCGAAGGGTTGCTCGCCCTGCGCGCGCTCGAGCGCACCGGCGGCGATCTTCACGTTTGGCTCACCGATGTCTCCGCACCGATGTTGCATCACGCCCGAGCGCTCGCCGAGGCGAGACGCGTCGCGCCGCGCTGCAGGTTCCTCGTCGCCCCGGCAGAGCGGCTCGAAGGCATTGCCGACGGCTCGCTCGATGCAGTCACGACCCGTTCGGTACTCGCCTACGTACACGAGAAGACCGCGGCACTGCGCGAGTTTCATCGCGTGTTGCGCCCGGGGGGACGCCTCTCGATCGGTGAACCGGTCTTCCAGGACGAGGCGGTCGCCGCCCAGGCGATGCGCACGGTCATCGAATCGAACCCGCCGGAGGCAGTCAGTCCGCTGTTGCGCCTGATGCACCGTTGGAAAGCGTCACAGTTCCCGGACACCGACGCGGCGATCCGCGCCAGCGCGATCGCGGGATATTCCGAACGTGACCTGGTGCGCTTTGCGCAGAATGCGGGTTTCGCAGACGTGCACCTGGAGCTGCACATCGACACGCTGCCGTCGATCGTGCGCACCTGGGAGGTGTTCATCAACACCTCACCCCATCCGCTCGCCCCACCGTTGCGCACGATCATGGCCGAGAAATTCAGCCCCAGCGAGCGCGAATTCTTCGAACGCAGCATGCGCCCGGTCATCGAGGATCCGCGCGCCGTGAATACCGAACGGATGGCGTACCTGACAGCGCGCAAGCCTCGCGCGTAACACTGCCGTACGGCTCTGTGCGTGTTGGTCCATGCGGATGTTTCATCCGCGTTACAACGCACCCCGGATGAGCCTGCCGGCACATGGAAATTAAGGGTGGAAAGATCCGCCCGATTCAAACATAATGAGAGACCCTGCACCTCACAGGACGGTCCCGGGGCCGGCGCGATGAATGGCGCGGGGCCCGTGTGCCGCCGCCAATTCGCTTGCACCACATGCCATTGGCCCGCGACAACCCGGCACCTGCAGACTCACCGGACGGTTTGAGCCAGTGGTATGCGCGCGTGCGTGCGCGCTCACTCGAGCTGTGTGCACCGCTCGCACCGGAAGACACGGTGGTGCAGTCGATGCCGGATGCGAGCCCCACCAAGTGGCACCTGGCGCACACCAGCTGGTTCTTCGAGCGCTTCGTGCTCGGGCGCGGCGCCGAGGGACCCGAACCGCTGCATCCGGAGTGGCACTTCCTCTTCAACTCATATTATCAGAGCGCCGGACCGATGCACGCCCGCGATGCGCGCGGCCTGCTCACCCGCCCGACGCTCGCCGAAATCTGCACGTACCGCGCACAGATCGATGAGGCGGTCCTGGAGCGTCTGGCACGCGGCATGGCGCCGACGCTCGCGGCAGTGCTGACGCTCGGCCTGCATCACGAGCAGCAGCACCAGGAACTGATGCTGACCGACCTGAAGCACCTCTTCGCCTGCAACCCACTGCAGCCGGCGTATACGGCTGCACGCGCAGCGCGCGGCCGTGCCGTCGAGCCGATGCGCTTTCTCGCCGGCCGCACCGGCATCACCGCGACCGGACATGACGGTGCGCAGTTCGCGTACGACAACGAACTGCCGCGCCACAGCGAGCTGCTGCATCCGCACGCCATCGCGCACCGTCCGGTCACCAACGCGGAGTACACCGAGTTCATCCGCGCCGGCGGCTACCGCACGGCGCTGCTGTGGATGTCGGAAGGATGGGCTACCGTGCAGCGCGAGGGGTGGACGCGTCCGCTGTACTGGGCGGACGATCTCTCCAGCGCATATACGCTCGGCGGGACGCGCGAACTCGATCCGAATGCGCCGGTCTGTCACGTCAGTTATTTCGAGGCCGACGCGTTCGCCCGCTGGGCCGGTGCGCGCCTGCCGCTCGAGGCCGAGTGGGAAACGCTGGCCGCGCCGCTCGACCCGACGCACGGACAGTTCGCCGATGACGGCCTGTTCGAGCCGCAGGCCGATCCGCACCCGCAGCAGGAAGGCCCTCGGCAGCTCTTTGGTGACGTATGGGAATGGACGGGCAGCCCGTACGTCGGTTACCCCGGCTTCAAACCGCTGCCCGGGGAGCTCGGCGAATACAACGGCAAGTTCATGTGCGGGCAATGGGTGCTGCGCGGCGGGTCATGTGCCACGCCGCGCGGGCACGTGCGCGCCAGTTACCGCAACTTCTTCTACCCACGGGACCGCTGGCAGTTCAGCGGCATCCGCCTGGCCCGGGATCTGCCATGAGCACACTGCCGAGTGAGATCTTCCTGCACGATCTGCACCCGAGCGATGCGGACATCCGCAGCGACGTGCTCGAGGGCCTGGCGCGTCATCCGAAGCAGCTGCCTTCGAAGTATTTCTATGATGCGCGCGGCTCGGAGTTGTTCGAGCGCATCTGCGAGCAGCCCGAGTACTACCTGACGCGCGCGGAAATCGCGTTGATGCGTACGCACGCCGCGGCCATCGGCGCGGCGCTCGGCCCGCACGCGCTGCTGCTCGAGTACGGCAGCGGCAGTGGCACCAAGACCGGTCTGCTGCTCGAGCACCTTCGCGAGGTCGCCGCGTACGTGCCGGTGGAGATCTCCCGCAGCGCGCTCACCGAGAGCGTGGCGCGCCTCAGTGAGCGGTTTGCCGACATCCAGATGCTGCCGGTGTGTGCGGATTTCACCCAGCCGATCACGCTGCCGCAGCCGGCGCGCCGGCCGGCGCGCACGGTCATCTACTTCCCCGGTTCGACGATCGGCAACTTCAGCGCCGATCAGGCCGTGCAGCTGCTGACGCAGATGCGCCGGGCGATGGGCCGCAACGGCGCGGCCCTCATCGGTGTGGACCTGGTGAAGTCCCCGCAGCGCATCGAGGCGGCCTACAACGACGCCGCGGGCGTCACGGCCGAGTTCACCTTGAATCTGCTCACCCGGCTGAACCGGGAGCTCGAGGCCAACTTCGACCTCGGTGCGTTCCGCCACCGCGCGCGCTACCACCCCGAGCGGGAGAGGATCGAGACCTACATCGTCAGCCGCGGCGAGCAGGAGGTCAGCGTCGGCGGACACCGCGTCCACTTCGCCGCCGGGGAGGCGATGCGCGTGGAGCTCAGCTGCAAGTACTCGCCCGCCTCCTTCGCACACATTGCCGCACGCGCAGGTCTTGCGGTCAGCGACCTCTGGATGGATGCCGAGGGACTGTTCAGCGTGCAGTGCCTGCGCCCGGCCGGCGCGCCGGGCTGACGGTGGCGCCGAGCGCTCAGGCGAGGTCGAACAGCAGCACTTCGCTGTCGGTATCGGCCTCGATCGTCACCGTCGCCTCTGCCTGCACCGCCGCGCCGTCACCGGCGCGCATCTCGGTGCCGTTCAGGGCCCCAATGCCCCGGGCCACCTGCAGCCAGAGCCCGCGCCCCGGTGCGATGGTGTGCTCGATCTTCTCCCCCGGCGACACGTTGGCAAGGTACACCCGCACGTCCTGATGCACGGTGAGTGAACCCTCGGCGCCGTCCGGGGACGCGACGAGCTGCAGCCGCCCGCGCCGCCCTTCGGGCGCGAACGCGCGCTGCTCGTAGCCGGGGGTCAGTCCCGTCTCGGCCGGAATGACCCAGATCTGCAGGAAGTGCATCGGCTCGCTCGCCGAGGGATTGAACTCGCTGTGGCGGATGCCCGTGCCGGCGCTCATGCGCTGCAGCTCCCCGGGTCGGATCTGCGTGCCGTGACCGAGGCTGTCGCGATGCGCGAGCGCGCCCTCGAGCACGTACGAGAGGATCTCCATGTCACGGTGCGCATGCGTCGGAAACCCCGCCCCCGGCACCACCCGATCCTCATTGATCACGCGCAGGCTGCGAAAGCCCATGTGCTCCGGATCCCGATAGTCGGCAAACGAGAACGTGTGGCGGCTCTCGAGCCACCCCGTGCGGCTCGCACCGCGGGTCAGTCGATCGCGAAAGGTGATCATGCGAAGCCTCCGGTCAAACCCAAAAAGCGGCGACGCACCGGCCGTCGCTCGGCAGCGGCCCGGACCCCTCGAGCCAGTCCACGCGCTTCACCGCAATGGCCGCCGTCGCGCGCGGCTCGGCCAGGCGCAGGTTGACCGCGATCCGGCGCCGGCCGTCGGGCCCGGCCGCGAGCGCGCGCCAATAGGCCAGCACCCCGCACACCGGACAGAAGTGAAAGCCGATCGACTCACCCCGCACGTAGCAGCCGGTCCGGCCCGAGACCCCGATGCGCTCGTCCTGGAAGTCATAGGCCCAGAGCGCCGCATACCGGCGGCAGACCGTGCAATTGCAGGCGGTGGCACTGTCCGGATCGCCCCGATACGTCCAGCGGACTGCCCCGCAGTGACAGGCGCCTTCGATCATGATCCTGAGTATCGCATGCCCGGTGCGCCCGTTTGCGCCGGGCCTCGCTATCATGCGCATCGATGCCCGAGCCGAAGCCCTACTCCGAAGCCTGCGCGCGCAACCGCGAGCCGATCCTCGAGGTCCTGCGGCGGCACTTCGCCGATCGACGGCGCGTCCTTGAAATCGGCAGCGGCACCGGCCAGCACGCCGTGCACTTCGCCGCTGCGATGCCGCAGCTGACCTGGCAGACCTCCGAGCTGCCCGGACATCTCGCGGGCGTACGCCGGTGGCTCGAGGAGGCTGCGCTGGCCAATCTGCCGCCGCCGCTCGCGCTCGATGTTGCCGGACCCTGGCCCGAGCGCCCATTCGATGCGCTGTTCACGGCGAACACCCTGCACATCATGAGTTGGGCTCACGTCTGCGCGCTGTTCGCGGCACTGCCGGGAATCCTCGCCCCCGACGCGCGGGTGGCCGTCTATGGGCCCTTCAATTACGGCGGGAATTTCACCAGCGACAGCAACGCCGCGTTCGATGTGTGGCTGAAAGCCCGCTCGAGCGAGAGCGGCGTGCGGGACTTCGAGGCGGTCGATGCCCTGGCCCGCGCCGCCGGGCTGACGCTCCTCGAAGACTGCGCCATGCCGGCCCACAACCGCCTGCTCCTCTGGAGGCGGACCGGCGTCTCCTGAGCGGAATTCAGCCGGCCCGGACCGCGGCGGCGATCTGTTGCGCGAAGCACTCGGCCGCGCCGGCCGCGAATCCCAGAAACAGCGACGGCTCGGCGAGCTCCAGCTCGAGCACGAACGGCGCACCGGCCGCATCGCGCAGCAGGTCGACGCGCGCATAGAGCAGCGGCTCGGGCGTACGTCCCGCATCGCGCAGCGCCGAGAGCACCCGCTCGGCGACGGCCCGTTCGGCCGGTTGCGGGGTCCGCGCCGTGATGTGCTCCGGGGCGAACAGCGCACGCGTCGGATCGGCGTTCGGGCGCAACAGGGGCCCTTTGCGGATGGCATGGCTGAACTGCCCGCCGAAGAACAACAGCGCCGTCTCCCCGTCGCGGTCCACCGCCTCGAGGTACGGCTGCAACAGCACGCTGCGCCCGGCGGCGAGCAGCGCATCCGCGTGCGCACTCGCCTCCTTCAGCTGCGCGCGCCCGAGGCGGCGCGCACCGCGCGAACCGGCCCCCACCGTCGGCTTGATCACGAACTCCGCACAGGGTTGCTCGGCGAGGAACCGCTCGATCGCCGCGCGCGCCGGCTCGTCGGGTTCGATGAATGCGCTCGGGACCGCCGGCAGGCCGAGCGCGGCGAGATCACGCAGGTAGTGCTTGTCGGTATTCCAGGCGACCACCGGCTCGGGGTTGTGCAGACGCGTCTGGCGCGACACGTGCGCGAGCCAGCCACGGAACTCCTCGAGCCGATCGGTGTAGTCCCAGGTCGAACGCAGCAGCGCAAGGTCGTAGTCCGACCAGCGCACCGCCGGATCGTCCCAGTCGAGGACTTCGGCGGCGAGTCCGGCGGCGGCCACCGCCGCCTCGAGTGCCGGCATGTCCTCATCGAGTCCGCGCGCGGCGCGCGCACCCACGAGGGCGACGCGGCCCGCGCCGCGCCGGGCAAGGCCCGAGGCGCTCACCGGGTCCGTCCGTCGTACGTGACGAGCGCCCCGTAGAGCTCAGGGCGCCGATCGCGGAACACGAACCAGTTGTCGCGCAGGCTCGCGGTCTGATCCAGATCGAAGTCGGCCGTCAGCACCGCATCGCCCGATTCGCCGGCCTCGGCGATCTTCGCTCCCAGCGCATCGGTGATGAAGGACGAACCGTAGAAGCGGATGTAGAGTCCTTCGGGGTCCTGCAGCGAGCGCTCCAGGCCATAGCGATTGGCGGCGATCAGTGGCGTCAGATTCGCCGCGGCATGTCCTTGCTGTGTGCGCTGCCAGTGCGCGCGCGAATCCACCGGCAGCGCCGGCGGCGGCTCGGTGCCGATCGCGGTCGGATACAGGAGCAGCTCTGCCCCTTGGAGCACCATGGCACGGGCCGCTTCCGGGAACCACTGGTCCCAGCAGATGCCGATCCCGAGGCGCGCATAGCGCGTGTGCCACACCTTGAAGCCGGTGTCTCCGGGGCTGAAGTAGTTCTTCTCCTGGTATCCCGGGCCGTTCGGAATATGCGATTTGCGATACACGCCGAGCCGCGCGCCGTCGGCATCGAGCACCGCGATCGAGTTGAAGTACGCCGCACCGGCACGCTCGAAGAAGCTGATCGGCAGCACGACGCCGAGCTCGCGCGCCACGGCGCTGAAGTGGCGCACCGCACGGTTGTCCTCCACGGCGCTCGCCAGGCGCAGGTGCCGGGCGTCCTGCTCGATGCAGAAGTACGGCGTCTCGAACAGCTCCGGCAGCAGGATGATCTGTGCGCCGCGCCCGGCCGCCTCGCGCACCAGAGTCTCGGCGGCGGCGATGTTCGCCGCCGCGTCCCAGCCGCAGGACATCTGGATCGCCGCGACGCGCACCGGCCGGGGCGTCGCGGCGAGGTGTACGGGATGCTCAGCCATGCTGCGGCCCTCGGCCCATCAGCTGACGCGTCGCGAGCGACTCGTGCACCTGCTCGGTGATGCGCATCGCGGTCTCGAGGGCCATCAGCCCGTCCTCCCCGCTCACCACCGGCGGCTTGCC
>JAPTUI010000079.1 GCA_028067895.1 Pseudomonadota bacterium
GCCACCGGCACCGGTCCGGCCTTCCACCTGCCGTTGCCCGGGGCTGGTTACCTGCGCAGCAATCCCCGCGTGCTCGCCGGGATCACCGAGTTCCTGCGCGATGAGCGCGCCGATGTGGTCGGCCTGATCGAGGTCGACAGCGGCTCGGTGCGCACCGGCATGCTCAATCAGGCCGAGCATATCGCCGCTGAGCTCGGCCACTACTCGACCTTCCAGTGCAAGTACGGGACCGCCTCGCTCAATACCTTGGTGCCCATCGTGCGCAAGCAGGGCAATGCGCTGCTCTCGGCGCCGCACGTCCACGGTGAGCGCTTCCACTACTTCGACACGGGCATCAAGCGGTTGATCATCGAGCTCGAGCTCGACGACGTGTGCGTCTTCCTGGTGCACCTGTCACTGAAGTTTCGCCACCGCCAGTACCAGTTGCGCTCCCTGCACGACCTGGTGGTCAAGTCGCGCAAGCCCGTGATCGTCGCCGGGGACTTCAATACGTTCTGGGGCACGCACGAGATTTACCTGTTCATGCGCGCCGCGGGGCTGCGCAGCGCGAACTCCGCGGGCCTGCCCTCCTACCCGGCCCGCTCCCCGCGCGTCGAGCTCGATTTCATTCTGCTCAGCGAAGGCATCGAGGTGCGCGATTTCCGCGTGCCGGACGTGCGCTTCTCCGATCACCGGCCGCTGGTGTGCGACTTCGAGGTGCGCCCCGAGCATCGGGCGGCACCGCACACCGCGGCGCCCATGGCACCGAACCGAAGGGGATGAACCGATGAGCACTGCGGACCGCCAGCACTGGCGCATCGAGCGGGATGCCGAACGGATCGTCTGGCTGTGGGCCGACAAGGCTGACGCCTCGGCTAATGTGCTCTCGAGCGAGGTGCTGCGTGAACTCGATGGGCACCTCGCGACGATTCGCACCGAGGCCCCGCGCGGTCTGGTGGTGCTCTCGGGCAAGAAAAGCGGCTTCATCGCCGGCGCGGACATCAAGGAATTCACCCGCATCCAGGGCGAGGACAGCGGCTACCGACTCATTCATGCCGGCCAAGCAGTGCTCGATCGTCTCGCGGCGCTACCGTTCCCCACGGTCGCGGCGCTGCACGGCTTCGCCCTCGGGGGAGGTCTGGAACTTGCGCTCGCCTGCCGCTACCGTGTCGCCGTCGGCGATGAGCGGCTCGCGCTCGGGCTGCCCGAGGTCCAGCTCGGCATCCACCCGGGGTTCGGCGGCACGGTGCGCAGCGTGCAGCTCATCGGCGTGAAGGCCGCGATGCGTCTGATGCTGACCGGCAAGCCCGTGCGCGCCGAGGAGGCGCTGCGCCTCGGCCTCGTCGACCGGCTGGTCACGGCCGACGAGCTGCGCGCCGAGGCGCGCCGCCTCATCCTGGCGCCGCCGGCGCCGCACCGCGCGCCGCTGCTCGAACGGATGCTCAGCTGGGCGCCGCTGCGCCCGTGGGTGCAGCCGTCACTCACCGCTCAGATTGCACGCAAGGTTCGGCGCGATCAGTACCCGGCACCCTACGCCATCATCGAGCTGTGGAGCCGCTACGGGGCGCAGGGTCCGGCCGCCTTCGAGGCCGAGGCGCGCTCGATCGCACGGCTGTTCGTGAGCGAATCGGCGCGCGGCCTGATCCGGGTGTTCCTGCTGCAGGACCGGCTCAAGGCGCTCGCCGGCAAGAGTCCGGCGCCGCTCGAGCGCGTGCATGTGATCGGCGCCGGGGTGATGGGCGGGGACATCGCCGCCTGGGCGGCGCTGCGCGGCTGCCGCGTGACGCTGCAGGACAGCGATGCCGCCCGCATCGGCCCGGCGATCGCGCGAGCCGGGGAGATGTTCGAGAAGCGCCTGCGGGATGCGCAGAAGATCAGCGCCGCGGTGCAGCGTCTGAGCGCGGACCCCGAGGGCCGAACGCTCGGCGAAGCGGACGTCGTCATCGAGGCGATTGTGGAAGACCTCGACGCTAAGCGCACGCTCCTCGAGCAGATCGAGCCACGCGTGCGGCCCGACACGCTCATCGCCACCAACACCTCGAGCATCGACATCGGGGCACTCGGGACCGGACTCGAGCGACCCGAGCGGCTCGTCGGTCTGCACTTTTTCAACCCGGTGGCGCAGATGCCGCTGGTCGAGATCGTCGCCGCCCCGGGCAGCGGCGCGCCGGCGGTGCAGGCTGCCACCGCGTTCGCGCGCAAGCTCGAGAAACTGCCGCTGCCCTGCCGAAGCGCCCCGGGCTTCGTGGTCAACCGGGTCCTCATGCCCTACCTGCAGGAGGCGATGCGCGCGGCCGCTGAGGGCGTGCCGCCCGAAGTCATCGATGCGGCGGCGGTGGCGTTCGGCATGCCGATGGGGCCGGTCGAACTCGCCGACGTCGTAGGCCTCGACGTGGCGGCCCACGTCGGTGCCATCGTGGCGCAGGGCCTCGGACGGCCGATGCCCGACCTCGGACCGCTGCGCGAGCGGATTGCGGCCGGCAAGCTCGGCCGCAAGAGTGGCGGTGGCTTCTACCCGTGGCGGGACGGCAAGGCAGTCAAAGCGCCGGTGGCGGCAACGGCCCCGGAGGACCTCAGCGACCGGCTGATCCTGATGCTGCTCAACGAGTGCGCCGCCTGTCTGCGCGAGGGCATCGCCGCCGATGCCGACCTGATCGACGCAGCCGTGATCTTCGGCACCGGTTTTGCGCCCTTCCGGGGCGGACCTTTCGCGTACGCCCGCGCCCGGGGCGTCGATGCCGTCGTCGAGCGCCTGGAGTCGCTTGCGCAGCGCCATGGCGAGCGTTTCGAGCCGGACGCGGGCTGGGCACTGCTCGCCAGCGGCGCCGCCGGTGCACAGAGTGTGCCCATCCCGTCCGAACAGCCGGTAAAATCGTGAACGGCGACCGGTTCGCCGACGCTGCAGACGTATTACCATCCCCGACGTTCGGCGGTTCCCGCCGCTGCCACGGGCGCCAGTACTCTGTCTTTGGACACCGACATGCTTGATGAGCAGACCGTCAGCCCGAAGCTGCTCAGGCAGTTCGTGCCACTCGATGGATTGAAGCGCGAGAGCCTCGCGGCATTGGCGCAGAAGATCACCCTGCGCAGCCTCGCCGCCGGCGAAGTACTGTTCAAACAAGGCACCGTCGATCGACGCATCCTTTGGCTGCTGTCCGGCCGACTGGAGATTCTTCAGCCGGGGCAGCCGCCGCGCACCGTGAGCGGGGGTACCCAGGGGGCGGTCGATCCGATCTGCCCGGGCAACCCGCGGCCGGCCACGGTGCGTGCGCTCGACAGCGTCCAGTTCCTGTCCATCGACAGCGAACTGCTCGATGTGGCGATCACCTGGGATCAGACCGGCATCTACGAGGTCGCCGAGCTGAAGCAGGAGGACGACACGGGCGGTGGCGGCGACGACTGGATGACGACCCTGCTGACGACGAAAGCCTTTCATCGCATTCCGCCGGCGAACCTTCAGGCGATCTTCCAGCGGCTCGAGCGGGTGCCCTACCGGGCGGGCGAGACCGTGATCCGCCAGGGTGCGGATGGGGACTATTTCTACGTGATCGTGAGCGGCAGGTGCGTGGTCACGCGCGAATCGCCGCTGAACCGCACGGGACTGAAGCTCGCGGAGCTGTCCACCGGGGATACCTTCGGCGAGGAGGCGCTGCTCTCTGCAGCGAAGCGCAACGCCACGGTGAGCATGCTCACCGACGGGGTGCTGATGCGCCTGGGCGTCGAGGACTTCCGCGAGCTGATGAGTGAGCCGCTGCTGCAGAGGATCTCGTACGAGCGTGCCGCGGAGATCGTCGCGCACGGCGGGCAGTGGCTCGATGTGCGCATGCCGCGTGAGTACCAGACCCATGCCATCGCCAGCTCGCTCAACGTTCCGCTGTGCTTCATCCGCCCGAAGCTCGGTATGCTCGATCGCAAGGTACCGTACGTCGTGCTGTGCGACACGGAGCGGCGCAGTTGCGCCGCGGCGTTCATCCTGGTCGAGCTCGGCTTCGAGGCCTACGTGCTCGCCGGGGGTCTGAACCAGAATCCCCAGGCGCTGCGCCGCAGCGCCTGAAGCGCGCGCTGAGGCGAACTGGGAGGTGATCCTCTCGTCACCGCTTCAGCCGATAGAGAGCTCGCTACGAATGCGATTGGTATCCCATGAGCTCATCGTGACCCTGGGGAGAATCGGACCCGTAGCGCGCGAATTTTCAGCCGCGTCTCAGCTAAACAGCGCCTTATAAATCCAACGCTTGCAGCGCCTGCCGAGCCCCAAACCCACGTAACCCGGGGACGCTCCTGGCACACTTCGGATCCCAAGCAGCCTATCGCCGGTGTTCGCATCCTCGGACGCGATGGGCGCGGGGCTCTCCGCGCAGCGCCTATGTCCTCATCCAGCGCCATGCCGTCGATGCCCAGACGGTACGAACATCGATGCGGAGCGTGGCTCCATATCGCGGAGTGCCGCTCTCCCCTTTGAAGCCCGCACTCGCCGGCTCCCCAGAGAGTGCGCAGAGTCGATGGATCGCGTGGCTACAAAAACAACGGCTGGATACCGCAGCGCCGCCGGAATTCGCGAAAGTCCCGGAAGTCGTGCGTCCCTTCTGCCGAGCCCTAATCAGCAATGAGCCGACCGTGAGCACGTGGAATCCGTTCGAGGAAACGTCGAGCAGCACCCGGTGAACGCGACCCCCACCGCCCAGGGCACGTCATCCTGGAGCGGTCGCTTTGCTTCAGGCACCGGGTGCGAGCCGCGAGTGCAAAAAATTACCCATGGCCTGCAGAGCCTCGGCGGCAGCCTCGATCTGGCCCACGCCACCGACGAATCCGTGCGGCATCCCCTCCCACACTTCCAATCGAGCATCGACGCGCGCGGCCCCTGCGCGCTCGACAAATTGCTGCGAGTCAGCCAGCAGCACTTCGTCGTCTCCAACGTAGACGCGGATCGGCGGCAAGCCGCTCAGGCTTGCGTAGAGCGGAGACGCAATGGGGTCTCTCGGGTCGTGTCCGTTGAGATAGCCGTGGACCAGACCTTCGGCCTGTTCCTTCACGAAATAGGGATCGGCCTGTGCACGGCTCTCCCAGCTTGATCCGCTCAGCGCCAGATCGGTGACGGGCGACAGCACTGCGGCGCCGAGCGGCCGTACACCGATCACAGGGCTGGCGGCCGCGAGCGACAATAGACTCAGTGCCAGATTGCCGCCCGCCGAATCCCCCGTAACCGCGATTCTGCGAATACCGCGCTCAGCGAGACCACGAAGACTCGCCTGTGCATCTTCGATTGCGGCCGGGAATGGGTGCTCCGGCGCGAGGCGGTAGTCCGGCACAAAGGCAATGGCACTGGCGCTGCGTGCGATGTGGCCGACCAGGTTCCGATACGCAGCAGCGGAACCCCAATTAAACCACCCGCCATGCAGGTGAAGAATTGCTGCTCCAGGTAGCACTTCACGCGGTTCGCACCACCACCCCGGAATCCCGGCAACCTGATCTTCGCGAAAGGTCACTCCATCGGGAGCGATGGTACGACCAACGATGGTATCGAACGGCACACGAGCGGCAGGACCGCGCAACTTTCCTTTGTTGGGCTCGACAATACTCCGCAATGCGGCCATGACCGAACGGTCTCCAGTGGTGAGCCGGTGGAGCGTGAACCAGGAATTACCCACGGAGGCGGCGGTGGGAACGGATGGCATTGGCATAACTCCTAGATCGGAAAAAAGTGGAGAGTATCAGCAGGGAACAGGCGGCAGCCGATGCCGTTGAAGCGAACACTCGGCGAACGCGTGTGCAAAGTTTCGGTTGATCGAATCCCTCCTCAGGCTGCCCAGCAGGACGGCCACCTCGTCGTTCTTCTCCAGGGGATTCTCTCCTTGCATGACAATGCAGTTGCTAGGGGATCGACACTAGTGAGGGCCGCCACGACGGCTTTCAGATCGGTCCACGCGCGGCGTGCAGACCACGGCCTTCGCCCTCATGAGCCGCTTCGGAGGTAACCGCGCCGGCGTTCTTTGGCTGGACGTGATACCAGCTTGGAATGCCTCCGGGCAAAGCACGAGTCACCGCGGGACTTACCGTGTCTTGTGTTCCAATCACGCGGTTCGAATCTCCGAAAACGATCGAATCCATAGACAGCGACTCGTGTGTGACTCCGCCCTCGAGTATGCGCACTGGCAACATCGTCCGGCCCGAAGCTCCCGCAGCGACGAGGAGTGGCCAAAAGTGCTCCGGGGTCGGGTGCGCGCGACGCGCATGCGGTGCATCCTCGAGAGTTCGCAGTAGCCGCGACTCATCGCCTTGGGCGATCGCCTCGTGTACCCAGGCGGTAAAGGACTTTACGTATGCTGCGTCGAGTCCGGGACGCATGCGGAAGTCGTGCAGGTTATGCGTGAGGCTCCCCGAGCCGATGATGAGCACACCCTCATCCGCAAGCGGTGCGAGCGATCTGCCCAGGGACCATGCCTGCCTCGCATCGAGCGCCAAAGGTAGCGAAACTTGGAACGCCGGAACGGCCGCTGTCGGATACAGATGCAGGAGCGGTGCCCAAGCACCATGATCAAGACCACGCTCCGGGTCAGGGTGTGCGTCCCACCCGTCCTCGATGAGACGAACAACGGCGCGCGCGGCCAACACGGGGTGACCGCTGACCGGGTAGCGAATCCGGTACAGCGCTGGATCGAAGCCGCCGAAATCATGGATCGTGGCAGGCGACGCTGCGGCTCCGACCCGCGGCGCCGCTGTCATCCAGTGTGGCGAGACAACCAGCACCGCTTCGGGGCGCGGCAGGACCTGACCGAGCGCCGCGAGTTCTTGACCGACACGGCCGCGCTCAAGCGCGAAGGTCGGCGCGCCGTGCGATATGAACAGTGTGGGCAGTCGGGACATTGACCTATCTCCACTTAGGACCCGGGCAACCTGCCCCTCGACCGGAATCTGGCCAGGGCACGCTGTGCCCTGGCCGCTGTGCTGTCAAAGGGCTGATAAGTTTCGAGGGATTCAAGCCTGCCGGAGCCATGTCGGCGCAATTGCTGTCCCGAGTCCCGCGCCATACCCGAGATACACGTTGAGTCCGCCCAGCGGCTCGAGGTACCGCGCGTTCCTCAGCCCCCCGGCATCCACCACTTCGAAGCCGATGCTTCGCGCCAACGTAGAAGCGGTCTCCTTGGCCTGCGCGCTGTCGCTGGCGAGGAAAACCGGTACCTTCTGTCCCGAGCCGAGTTGCGGGCCTGCGGCCAGGACCTGGGCAAACACCGTATTGAATCCTTTCACGAAGTCCGTCCCCGGAAACGCCTTTGCGATCTCCTCGGCGGCCGAGGTGCTATGCCCCACGGTAAGGCCCATGTAGTCGGGCGTTAGCGGATTGGTGATGTCGAGAACGATCTTGCCGCGCAAATCGCCAATCGATCGCAGAGCGCTGACGGCCTCGGAGTAGCCGGTCGCCAGCACGACGACATCGGCTTCCCGCGCGGAGTTTCCGGGAGCGACTGCGTTTGCGCCCGGATTGGCCGCAGCGACCTGCTCCGCCTCCGTGGCGCTTCGTGACGTGACTCTTACCTCGTGACCAGACCGCACGAGTTGCTTGACGAACGCCGAGCCCATGTTGCCGGCACCCAGGACAGTGACTTTCATAGCCGTTTCCTTCCTTTAGTGCAGCGGATTGCTGCGATGGGGTGACTGTATGCGTCCCGAATGCAGGAATAAATCAGCGAAGACTGGACGGACTGCGCCGAATATCGGGATAATCAGAAGGTGGACCGATTTCAGGAAATGCGCGCGTTTGCGACCGTCGTCGATAGCGGCAGCTTCGTGCGTGCAGCCGATGTCCTCGGCATCTCTAAAACCGCAGTATCGCGACTCGTTGGGGAGCTCGAAGGCCGGCTCGGCACGCGGCTGCTGCACAGGACCACGCGGCGGCTTTCCCTGACACACGAGGGCCGGCTCTTCTACGAACGCTGTAAAGAGCTTCTTGCCGCCATCGATGAAGCGGAAGCCGAGCTGAGCGCTCGCGCCGGAGAAGCCCTTGGCCAGCTGCGCATCAACGTTCCGGTGACTTTCGGTTTGCAGTACCTGGCGCCGCTATGGCCTGTTTTCATGGCGCGGCATCCGAAAGTCACGCTGGATGTCACTCTGACAGACCGAGTGGTGGACCTGGTGGATGAGGGCTACGATCTAGCGGTGCGCATTGCGCGCCTCCAGGCCTCCTCGCTCGTCAGTCGTCAGCTCGCCACTACGAGACTGATACTCTGCGCATCTCCAGCCTATCTGCGCAGGCACGGGACGCCCGCGAACCCCTCGGAGCTTTCGCGCCACGCCGTGATCGCCTACACGCAGTTCTCGATGGGCGATAGGTGGTCGTTCGAAGGTCCGCAGGGGCAGGTCGACGTACAAGTGGCGCCGGTCATGCGCACTAACAGCGGCGATACTTGCTGCGCGGCCGCCGCGAAACACCGCGGCGTAGTGCTTCAGCCGTCATTCCTCGTAAGCCCATACCTAGCATCGGGCGATCTGGTCGAGGTACTCCCGCAGTATCGTTCGACCGAACTCGGTATCTATGCGGTCTACCCCTCGCGCAGGTACCTGACAGCTAAAGTCCGCGTGCTCATCGATTTCCTAGTGGCCTCATTTCGGAAGCGGCAGTGGCGGGAGTGAAGGTTGTGTCCGTTCAGGCCAATGACGAACGCTGCAAAGTAGTCCGCGTGGTAGTGCGAGCAGATACCGGGCGCACCATTCGCATAGAGTAAGGCTGCGGTCCCTGACTGCCTGGTCACAGGGTATGAGCCTCAGATCGATACTCTGCGTCTTCCGGATCCCGACGACCGCCACGTGCTGGCAGTTGCGATCAAATCCGGAGCGGCAGTCATCGTAACAGCCAATCTCAAGCATTTTCCGGCTGAAGCACTCGCCGAGTTCGACATCGATGCTCAGCATCCCGACGAATTCGTCTGCCACCTCTGTGACCTCAGCATGGGCGCGGTGGTCAGGGTCGTGCACGAGCAGCGGCAGGATTTGAAATCGCCGACCAAGACAGCCGAGGAAATGCTGCAGACGTTCCCG
>JAPTUI010000594.1 GCA_028067895.1 Pseudomonadota bacterium
CGGCGCTTCGAGCCACCCGGCGGCCTTCCGTTGCGGTCGCGTGGTTGCTGTGGCGCAATCTCTGGCGCCGGTGGCCGCGCGCTGCCGCTGCGCTCACCGTGGCGTTCCTCGCGCTCGGCCTGTTGGGTCGTATCCGCGCCGTCGAATACCTCATGGCCCTCGCGGCGCTCTCACCCCGATTCGTGGTGACGCTGAGTGCGATGCTCGCGGCCATTCTCACGCTGCGCCGCGGCGGGCGTCTGATGAACAACCGTCACCGCGACTGGCTCGCCGCCTTGCCCTGCAATCTGCCGATCACGCTGCGCGCGAGCGTCGGACCGCTCGCCGTACTGCTACTCGCCGCGGCGCTGCTCGCCGTTCTTTCGCTTGCCGGTCAGTGGCCAGCATGGATTGCGCTGAAGTTGATTGGCCGCATCGCGACAGGAAATGCCCTCGGCGCAGGACTCGGCGTGGTCTTCATGATCGCCAACGCCCGCCCCGGGGGGCGCGGCAAACATCGTGCGTATATCCCGCCGCGCTCGCATTACGCCTCGGCGCAGCACGCACGCGGCGCACAGGGCCATGCGACGCTGCTGCCGCTCGGTGCCTGGCCGATCGCGGCAGCACGCTTTCACGATCGCCCGGCGATCCGCACTCGCAGTCTGATCCTGCTGCTGCTTGCGGTGCCGATGGGTGTGTCGGGTGGCACGGTGCTCGCCGCCGCAGCCGCCTGGCTGATCGTGTTGCATCTGATCAATCTCACGCGCGCGATGCTGCACACCGCCTTCAGTGCCGCGCGCTGGCTCGGGCCCACCGCGCCGGACCCGGCGCGTTTCGCCTGGGCACTGGCGCATCGGGTATTGGGTGCACAGGTGCTCGCTGCCGCGCTGCTTCTGGCGATTTCCGCAGTGACGCGCGCCGCGCCCGATCTGCGCCTCGTGGAACTGATCGTGATGGGCTGGTTCGCGATGGTCCTGGGGCTGGCGGCGGTCGGCTCGCTGCTCGCACTGCGCAGCGGCGTGAGCGCGGTCTCGATGCGGCAGCGGTGGGGGCGATGAACGGCATCGAAGCACAGCCCGTCCCGCCGGTGCTGTGCATCCACGGGCTTACAGCCGGTTACGATGCCCAGCCGGTGCTGCGCGACGTCAACCTGCAGGTCGCGATCGGAGAATGGTGCGTCGTGCTCGGTCCGAACGGCAGCGGTAAGTCGACGCTGCTGTATGCGGCTGCCGGACTGCTGCCCCCGCGCAGCGGACGGATCGAATTGTCCGGTGTACCGCTCGACGACCGGGCGGCGGCGAAGCGGACGCTCGGCTATGGGTGCGCGCCGGAGCGTCTGCCGGGACTGCTTACCGGCCTGCAGTGCCTGCAGGTCTACGCGGCGGCCAAGGGGCTCATGGAGATTGACCGCGGTGTGCTCGAACTGGCCGAGGCCCTGGCGCTGAGCGGGCAGCTCGAGCGGTATGTGGATACGTATTCGCTCGGTATGCGCCAGAAGCTGGCGGTCCTATTGGCCCTGATCGGCTCTCCACGCCTGATCGTGCTCGACGAGGCGTTCAACGGGCTCGATCCCGCCAGTGCAGCGATCCTGAAACATCACCTGCGGCGCCTGGTGGACGAGCAGCGCGCGGCGGTGCTGCTCGCCACCCATGCGCTGGAGATCGCCGAACGCTACGCCGATCGCGTTGTGCTGCTGCTCGAGGGGCGCGTCCGCCAGGAGTGGGACGGCGCGCAGCTCGCCGCCGGCAAGCCGCTCGAGGAGCTGCTTGCGGCGGCGGCCGGCGCCCCGTGAGGGGTCAGCGCCAGGGCCAGGGCTTCAGTGCGAAATGCTTCGGCGGCGTGTTGCCGGCGAGGTGGCGCACGAAGTAGTCCCAGCGGCGCACCGTGATGTAAGGCGTCGCATAGCCGTAGCCGTGTCGCACGTTCGGAATGGCAATCATGTCGAACGGCCGGTTCGCTTTGATGAGCGCCTCGACCACGATCTGCGTGTTCTCCGGCGGCACATTGTCATCGAGCGTGCCGTAGGTGAGCATCAAATGGCCGCGCAGATGCCCCGCCA
Source organism: Pseudomonadota bacterium (assembly GCA_028067895.1). Lineage (GTDB taxonomy): Bacteria > Pseudomonadota > Gammaproteobacteria > Steroidobacterales > Steroidobacteraceae > 13-2-20CM-66-19. The sequence continues at coordinate 2,039 of JAPTUI010000594.1, forward strand.
GCAGTTCATTGGCCTGGTTGTCGTAGTTGGTGGTCCCGTTCGGGTTGCGTTTCAGCAAGCCCTCATAGAGCTCGCCCCAGTCATTCTCATAATCCCGGTTGTCCTGGTTGCCGCTCTCGGCCCAGCCGACTTTGAAGAAATTCGGGTACCGGAACATCGCATCGGCGGTGGCGTTGCCGCCGCCGGAGTGTCCCCAGATGCCGACCCGGTTCAGATCGATCCACGGGTCACGCTGCGCGAGTTGACGGATGGCGGCGATCTGGTCCGGCAGGGTGTTGTCGCCCATGTCGCCGTACCAGTAGCGCTGGAAGTGCCTCGAGCGATACGGGGTGCCCATGCCGTCGACGGCGATGACGATGAAGCCGAGCTCGGCGAGGGCCTGATTGTCGTAGTCGGAAGGTTCGAAGCGGAACGTGAACACCGAACCGATCTGCGGTCCGGGATACACGTAGTCGATGATCGGGTATTTCTTGTGCGGATCGAAATTCGTCGGCTTGAACAGCAGCCCGTAGAGCTTGGTGTGGCCGTCACGTGCCGTGACCACGATCTGCTGCGGAGCCTGCCATCCGATCGCACGCAGCCGCTTGAGGCGCGCGCGGGCGACGGTCGCGATGACCCGCCCGGTGGCCGCCGAGCGCAGCGTGGTGACCGGCGCGTGCTGCGGGGTCGAGCAGCTGTCGACGAAGTACTTACCGTCGGGCGACATGCTGATGAGATTGTCGCAGTCGCGTGGCGTGAGCAGTTTCGGGGCGCCGCCGGCGAGATTGACCTTCCAGAACTGCTCGTAGTAGGGGTTGATGCCCGCAATGCGCCCGACGGCGCGGAACCAGACGGTGCCGGTGCGCCGATTCACGTGCAGCACCTGCGTGACATCACCGTGTCCGGTCGTGACCGGCCGTTCGAAGTGACCATTTTTGAGGCTGTAGAGATCCAGGTTGCCCCAGCCGGTGCTTGAGCTGTACCACAGGACCTGGCCGGAGGCTGGAAGGTAGCGCCAATCGACGGCACCGATACCGCTCTGGTAGTACTTCGTGGTGCTGTATTCGAATACCGTGCGCACTGCGCCGGTGCGCGCATTGGCGACGCGGAACCATTCGTGCTCGCGGTCTCGCGAGGTGCTCACCAGTGCGAGCGACTTGCCGTTGGGGGCCCATTCGACGTCGTCCCAGTGGCCGTTGTTCTGGCAGCTGATGTCGTCGCACAGGCTGGAGAGCCGCTGCTCGGGCGGCATCTGCAGACGGATCACGTGTCCGCTCGCCACGTCGATGATCACCGGATCGATCATGAAGACGTGCTTGTCCCCGGGCAGGGGGTACTTCCATTTCTGCAGCTGCGGATGTCCGATCGCGGCACTGACCAGGTACATGTCGCCCACCTTGCGCTGATCCTGCTGGTAGGTGGCGATCTGGCGGGAATCCGGCGACCAGTTCAGAACCGGGCGTTTCGAGCGCAGCCAACCGGCATTGTCCGTCGCATAGCCGAAGTTCCTCACCCCGTCGAAGGTCAGCTGGCGCTCCTTGCCGGTGCGCACGTTGCGCACCCACAGGTTCCAGTTGCGGATGAACGCGAGGTATTTGCCGTTCGGCGAGAGAATGCCGGGTTCGCGCGCGCCTGCGACGGCGGCTTTGCAGCGCCCCGCGCCACTCAGATCGCACACGAAGCGCTTGCCCGAGCGCGTCACGTGCAGGCGGCCGTGCAGGATCTTGATGGCGGTGATGCCCAGTTGGGTCGGATCGACCGGTTTGCCGAGCGCATTGCCGAGCGCGGCGGCGAGCTTGATGCGGTTGAATGCGGGTGCGACTTTGCCGGTCACCGCATCCATGATGCGGTAATGATCGCCGCGGGCATCATGGTCGATGAACCAGAATCGATCGCCCGTCAGCCAGTGCACGTGCTCGACGTCATCGTCGACGAGCGGTGCCGTCGCGTAGGGCATGAACTGTGCGGCGCGAGCGTAGTCGCGCGCGCTCAGATGTCGCCCCCGTGCGAGGGCGGCGTGGGCGGGCAGGGCTGCGACACACGTAAGTAAGGCGCAGCGGCACAAATCGCGCAATTTCGGATTCAAAGGCGTCCCCGGTACTGGTGGCCGCGTCGGTGCGGCTCGGTATCGTGCAGGTTACGCCAGGGCTATCGGCCGGGGAACCCCGTCGGTGCGTTCAGCGCAGCTGGCTGTCCTTGCTGCCGCGGCGGTTGTAGCCGCTGAACGTGGCGGCCGCCTGGTCGCTCGCGCTCTGGCAGGCGAGGCACAGGCGCACGCCGGGAACGGCCTGCCGGCGCTCGGGCGGAATCGGCTCGCCGCACTCGGCGCAATGCGTCAGCCCCGGCCCGTGCGCGAGCCGGGCGCGGGCGCGCTCGATCGCATCCGCCACGGTCGCATCAATCTGATCCTGCACGGCACCATCGCCGGCCCAGCCGGTGGCCATCGTCCCTACTCCGAATCGTTGCGCGAACTTCCCATTCTACGCCCGATGAGGCACGGCGACGCCGGGAAGGTATTGCGGGAGATAATATCAAATGTTATTATAATGAATAAATATTATCTCTCTGCATATGAGTATCGAACAATCTCGCCAGCTGGGCTTCCTGTTCAAGGACGTCAGCCGCCGCTACACGCGACGCTTCGAGGAGCGCGCCCAGGCGCTCGCGCTGACCTTGCCGCAGTGCGGTGCCCTCATCCATCTGCAGCGCAACGAGGGTGTGAGCCAGAAGCGGCTCGCCGAACTCTCGGATGTCGATCCGATGACGCTGGTGCGCATTCTCGATCGCATGGAGGCCGACGGCTGGGTGCAGCGGCGCTTCGACCCAACCGACCGGCGTGCACACACGCTCTGGCTCACCGCCGAGGCCGCCCCCGTGCTCGAGCAAATCTGGCGGCTGATCGCCGAGACGCGCGCGGAGATGTTGCAGGGGCTCTCGAGCGAGGAGCGCACGCAGCTGGTGAGCCTGCTCGAGCGTGTGCAAGCGAACCTGACGGCGCTCGCGCCACTGTCGGCCGATGATTCTTCCGCACCCGATGCCGGGCGCAGGTCCACGAGGTCCCACCGATGAACGATTCCGGGCACGACGCCCCGTCCGAGCACGAATCCCCGTCCGCGACCCGTCCGCTGCGCGAGCGGCTGCGCCGCCCGCTCCTGTGGGGCGTACCGGCGATCGTGATCGCTGGGGCCTTGTATCTGTACCTCACGAGCGGCCGCTACCAGTCGACCGACGATGCATATCTGCGTGCCGCCGAGGTGCAGATCAGCGCGGACGTTTCCGGACGGGTCGTACAGGTGGATGTCCACGACAACGAACCGGTGAAGCAAGGACAGGTGCTCTTCCGGCTCGATCCACGGCGGCTGCGCATCGCGGTCGCGGCGGCGCGGTCCCGCTTGGCTGCCGCGCGCCTCGCCGTGCGCGCACTCGAGGCGGACTATCGCGCCGATCTGGCGGCGCTGAATTCGGCCAAGAGCCGTCAGGCCTATGCACGGCGAGAGCTCCTGCGCCGCGAGCGGCTGCTGAAGATCGGCGTGTCCTCGACCTCGCAGTTCGATCGGGCCCGCTTGGCCTGGCAGCAGTCGCAGGCGGCAGTCAGTGCCGCGCAGCAGCAAACCGAAGCCGTGCTCGCCCGTCTCGGCGGCAACCCGGCGCTGCCGGTAAGCGAGCATCCTCAGGTCGCCGAGGCGCAGGCGATGCTCGATCATGCGCTGCTCGAGTTGTCCTATGCCACGGTGCGCGCCCCCACGGACGGCATCGTGACGGAAGTCGATCACCTGCAGGTCGGGGGCTACCTGCCGCTCGCCACGCCGGCGTTCGTCCTGGTCTCGACGCACGACGTGTGGATCGAGGCGGACTACAAGGAAAATCAGCTCACCCACATCCGCCCGGGTGATCGGGCGACCGTGAACATTGATGCTTATCCGGATCAAACGTTTCACGCCGTCGTCTCCAGCATCACCCCGGGCACCGGTGCCCAGTTCTCCGTGCTGCCGCCGCAGAATGCGACCGGCAACTGGGTCAAGGTCGTACAGCGGCTCGACGTGCGGCTGCGCCTGGTGGGGCAGATGCCGCCGGTGCGCTCGGGGCTGAGCGCCTCGGTCACGATCGATACCCAGTCGGGGCCGGCGGCGCGCCACGGCTCGGCCGCTGCCGCGGGTTGAAGCGCTGCCGCAATGACCGACACGGAACACAACACGATTCATCGCGTGCCGATCACCATCGCGGTGACGCTGGCCACGATCCTGCAGTCGGTCGATACGACGATCGCCAACGTCGCGCTGCCGCACATCGGCGGCAGCATGTCCGCGACGCTCGAGCAGATGGATTGGGTGCTGACCTCTTACATCGTGGCAGCCGCGATCGTCACGCCGCTGTCGGGGTGGCTCGCCGGCCGGTTTGGCCGCAAGAAGGTGCTGCTGATCTCGGTCCTCGGCTTCACGATGACCTCGGCGCTGTGTGGTATGGCGCACTCGATCACCCAGATCGTGCTGTTTCGCCTGCTGCAGGGCGGATTCAGTGCCGGGCTCGTGCCGCTCTCCCAGGCCGTGCTGCTCGACATCAATCCGCCCGAACGGCACGGGCGCGCGATGGCGCTCTGGGGGCAGGGCGTGGTGCTCGGTCCGATGCTCGCTCCGGTGCTCGGCGGCTGGCTCACCGACAGTTACAGCTGGCGCTGGGTGTTCTACATCAACGTGCCGTTCGGCATTCTCTCGGCCATCGGCCTCATGACCTACCTGCGCGAGACACAGAAGCGCAAGTCCTCGTTCGACTTCTTCGGTTTCGCCACCCTGAGCCTCGCAGTCGGTGCATTGCAGATCATGCTCGATCGGGGCTCGCTGCAGGACTGGTTCGGCTCGACTGAGATCTGGATCGAGATGGGGCTTGCCGTTCTCGGCCTGTACTGGTTCCTCGTCCACACGTTTTCGGCGCGCGAGCCGTTCGTCAGTCCGGGGCTGTTTCACGACCGCAATTTCAACACCGGCAATATCCTGATCGTCGTGGTGAGCATGGTGCTGTTCGCGACCCTCGCGCTGCTGCCGCCGCTGCTGGAGGATCTGCTCGGCTATCCGGTGCTCACCACCGGTATCGCCATGGCGCCGCGTGGCGCGGGCAGCTTCATTGCGATGTTTCTCGCCGGGCGACTCATCGAACGGGTCGATCCACGGGTGCTCATCGCCACCGGCCTGGTGATCGCCGCGACTGCGCTGTGGATCATGGCAAATTATTTCTCGACGCAAATGCCGCAGTGGCTGATCTGGGGCGAGACGTTCATGCAGGGGCTCGGTACCGGCCTCACCTACGTCACCATGACGACGGTCGCCTTTACGACGCTCGCCGCAAAATATCGCTCCGAGGGCACTGCGATGTACAACCTCCTGCGCAATGTCGGCAGCAGCGTGGGCATCGCCGCCACCAGCGCTCTGCTGACGCACAACACCCAGGTCATGCACGAGCGGTTGGCTTCGCACATCGTGCCGTATGGCGGGCAAATCCGGCTGCATGCGCCGTTCAGCTTCACGTCGATTGCCGGGCTGTCCGCGCTCAATGAGGTCGTGACGCGCCAGGCGCGCATGATTGCCTACAACGACGATTTCAAGCTGATGTTCGTGATGACGCTCTCGATGCTGCCGTTGGTGCTGCTGTTGAAGCCCCGGCGTCGTCACGCCGAGGCGCCGCTGGTCATGGAGATGGAGTGAAGTGATGGCGCGCGCGGAATATCTCAGGCGGCGATGGCGGGTGGTCTTTGCGGTGGCCGGGGTCGTGGCGTTGCCTCTGTCCGGCTGTACGGTGGGTCCGGCGTTTCACCGCCCCTCGGTGCCCCTGCCGGCACATTACCGACCGGTGGGCGAGCGGGTGCGCGGTGAGCGTGCACCGCCGAGTGCCTATCGGGAGCACGCCGCGCTCGGTCTTGGCGCGAGCGGGTCGTGGTGGCGGCTGTTTCGCTCCCCGCAGCTCGATGCGCTGGTGCGCACGGCGCTCGCTGACAATCATGACGTGGCGGCCGCGCAGGCAGCTCTCGAGCGCTCGCGCGAGCTGGTGACCGTGGGCGGCGCCGGACGCTATCCGCAGATCGGTTTCAACGCCGGCGTCGGACGACAGAAATACGGCGCGCAGTTCCTCGGTCCGAACGCGTTTGCTCCCTTCAGCTACGTCGCTGGCGGCGTCAGCGTCGCGTATCAGCTCGACTATCTCGGCGAGGTTCGCCGTAGCGTCGAGGAGGCGCGTGCCGCAGAGCAGTATCAGCGCAGCGAACTCGCCGCCACGCGGCTGCTCCTCAGCGGACAGGTCGCGACCGAGGCGCTCGACATCGCCACTGACCGTGCCGAAATCCGCGCCGTGCGCAGTCTGCTCAGCGAGGATCGCGCCAACCTGAAGCTCGTGCGCGCGGCGGTTGCCGCAGGGTCCGAGCCCCGCCTCGATGTGCTCACCGCGCAGACTCAGCTCGCCAGCGACGCGACGCTGCTGCCGCCGCTGTACCAGCGGCTCACGACTTCTCGGCACGCGCTTGCGGTGCTGCTCGGTCGCACGCCGGCGTCCTGGCGCCGTCCCGACCCGCGGCTCAGCGAGATCCGCCTGCCGGCGCAGGTGCCAGTCGCACTGCCGTCACTGTTGCTGAAGCGTCGTCCGGATATCCTCGCCGCCGAGGCGCAGCTGCGGGCCGCAACCGCTGCGGTCGGCATCGCGACCGCGAAGCTGTATCCGCAGATCACACTGAGTGCGACGCTGAGTGAAGAGGCGCTGCGCCCGCAGCACCTGTTCGATGCGAGCTCGCTCGCCTGGTCGCTGATCTCGGGTCTCACCGCGCCGCTCTACGAGGGTGGGAAACTGCACGCCGAACGGCGTGCGGCGCTCGATGCGCTGCATGAGCGCGCCGATCTGTACCAGCAGGTGGTGATCAGCGCCTTCGGGCAGGTGGCCGATGCGCTCGATGCGCTGCGCCACGATGCGCAACTGCGCGCCGCCGAACACCGGGCTCT
>JAPTUI010000679.1 GCA_028067895.1 Pseudomonadota bacterium
GATGCAGGTTGGAGGCCTCGAGCAGATCGGCATCCACCAGCCCGAGGCGGCCGACACCGGCGGCGGCCAGATAGCTCATGGCCGGCACCCCGAGTCCGCCGCACCCGACCACCAGGACGGCCGAGCGTGCGAGCCGCGCCTGGCCCGCCGCCCCGACCTCGGGCAGCACCATTTGCCGTGAATAGTCCGGTTGCGCCTGCGCGTGCGCACAGGCGCCCGCGTGCTCAAGGTGATGCGCGGGGTCGGCGCGGTGGGCCGCCTCGCCGGTGCCCATGACCGGCGCGGCACAGCGTTCACAGTTGACCCATCCGGAGTCACCGTCGAGGTAGTGTTCCTTCTTCCAGATCGGGACGCGATGCTTCACCGCATCGATGATGAAGCGGCAGGCGAGAAATGCCTCGTGGCGGTGCCGTGCCGAGACCCCGACCCATACGGCCAGTTCGCCGATCTCGAGTGCACCGACGCGGTGCACGCAAGCGGCGCGCTCCACGCCGAAGCGCTGCAGTGCTTCGGCGACGATGCGCTCGCCTTCCTTGATGGCAAGTGCTTCGAACGCCTCGTATTCCAGCCGGCGCACCTCGCGGCCTTCGTTGTGGTTGCGGACCCATCCTTCGAAGCTGGCGTAGCCGCCCGCGGCGGGCGACTCCAGCACGCCGCGCAGCGCAGCGGGATCCAACGGCTCGGTGCTGAACTGGAACAGACTCATGGGGATATCCGCGGGCTGCTCGGGTGGCCGGTTTGGGCCGTCAGCCGCCGGCCACCGGCGGAATGAACACGATGGTATCGCCGTCGGCGAGCGGTGCACTCCACTCGGCGAACTCGGCATTCACCGCCACGCGCAGCAACTCCCGGGGCAGGGTGAACGGGTGGCGTCGGCGCAGCTCATCGTACAGCTCGCCGGCGGTGACCGCCGCGCTGTGCAGCGACTCCTGCGCGCGGCCGGCCTGTTCACGCAGCAGCGCATAGTACTGCACGGTGACCTGGCGCTCGGGTGCGCCGAGTGCAGCGCTCGCCTGCGCGAACTGCTCCGGGGTGTTGATGTTCTCCAGCGCCCGCGGCGAGTGCGGTTCGAGCAGTGCCGTGTCCGCCGAGATCAGGAACTTGCGCGGGCAGTTGCGCCCCGCGGCCACGGCCGCAGCGAGGGCGGCGTGGCTCGAGGGCTCGTAGATCGCGCACAGCGGTTCAGGCAGCCCGTCGCGGCTCGAGCGGTAGGCGGTGGCGGCGCGGGTCGGGTCGCGCGCACCGATCAGGTGATCGAGGGTGCGCGCATCGAGAAACGGCAGGTCGCAGGCGAGCACGAGCCAGGCGGCCTCGGGCGCGCTCGCTTGGGCGGCGAGGATGCCGCCGGCCGGACCGAGATCGGCGCGCTGATCGGCGATCAGCCGATAGCGGGCGCGCAGCGGGTCGTCGCACTGCTCGGCGCGCACCGAGACGAAGGCGCGTTCGACCCGGCCCTCGAGCAGCGCCATGGTCCGCTCGAGCTGGGTCATGCCCTGATAGGCGAGTGCGGCCTTGTCGCGCTGCATGCGCCGGCTGCGTCCGCCGGAGAGCACCAGACCGTAGAGCGGCGCTGCGCTCACCGGGCGAGTCCCGCGCGGTGAAAGGGGCGCTTGCCGCCGGTTTTCGCGAGCAGACGCACGTCCGTGATCTGGATGTCGTGCGAGAGCGCTTTGCACATGTCGTACACCGTCAGCGCGGCGATCGTCGCGCCGGTCAGCGCTTCCATCTCGACGCCCGTGCGGTGGTGTACGGCGACGCGGCAGCGAATGCGGATCTGCCCGCGGGGCTGCTGCACGATGTCCACCGAGCAGTGTTCGAGCCCGAGGGGATGGCAGAAGGGAATCAGTTCATGGGTGCGTTTCGCGGCCATGACTCCGGCGATGATCGCCGTGTCGAACACCGGGCCCTTGCGGGTGCGGTGACCGCTGCGGCGCAGCTCGCGCGCCACCGGGGCGGGCAGCTGCACGAGCGCCTCGGCCGTGGCCTCGCGCAGCGTGACCTCCTTGGCGCCCACGTCGACCATCGTCGGGCGGTTGCGCGCATCCAGATGAGAGAGTGTCTTCGCCGTCATCAGCCACCAATGTAGAACATTTCGACCTTATGCGCGTTTTCGTCCGCGAGCGGCCCCTGGCGCTGCTCGCTGTAGTTGTCGGTGCGCGCCCGCCAGACGCCTCGCAGCGCATCGAGCAGTTCGTCATCCGAGGCTCCGCTGCGCAGCCGGTCGCGCAGTGGTGTGCCGTGTGTTGCGAACAGGCAGGTGTAGAGCACTCCGTCGGAGGACAGTCGCGCGCGCGTGCAATCCCCGCAGAACGGCTGGGTGACCGAGGAGATGAACCCGATCTCCCCGCCGCCGTCGGTGAACACGTAGCGCTCGGCAACCTCGCCGCGGTACGCCGGCTGGCGCGGCTCGAGCGGCCAGCGTGCGCCGATGCGGGCGAGCAGTTCGCGTGAAGGGACTACGGCGTCGCGCTGCCAGTGGTTACGGTTGCCGACGTCCATGTACTCGATGAAGCGCACGATGACGCCGGTGCCGCGGAAGCGCTCGAGCAGTTCGAGCACGCTGTGATCGTTCACGCCGCGTTGCACTACCGCATTGATTTTGATGGGTCCGAGTCCCGCCCGGCGCGCCTGCTCGATGCCGTTCAGCGTCTCTTCCAGTCCGCCGAAGCCGCCGCTCATGCGCAGGAACACCTCCGGGTCCAGGCTGTCTAGGCTCACCGTGACGCGCTTCAGTCCGGCGGCGTGCAGCTCGCACGCGTACTTCGCGAGCAGCGTGCCGTTGGTCGTCAGGGCGACATCCTCGATCCCCGGGATGCCGGTCAGATCGCCGATGAGGTCGGAGAGGTTCGGGCGCAGCAGCGGCTCCCCGCCGGTCAGGCGCAGCTTGCGCACCCCGAGGTGCACCAGCAGCCGTGCCAGGCGCACGATTTCCTCGAAGGCCAACCGCTCGCGCGAAGCCAGAAACCGGTAGGTCTCGTGGAAGGTCTCCCGCGGCATGCAGTACGGGCAGCGGAAGTTGCAGCGGTCCATCACCGAAATGCGCAGATCGTGCAGCATCCTGCCCCGCCGGTCGCGCAGTCCGGCCGGCATGCGCGCGCTCAGAGAATCGCGAACAGTCATCGCTCTCGTTTACCACTGGCGGGCGTCGAGCGCCATCCTCCAGAGGGCTACCAGCGATACAGCGGCGCGACGAATCCGGCGGGATAGGTGTTCGGGCCGGGCGGCAGTTCCACGAACCCGTCCGTGGTCGCGAGGGCCGTGAAATCGCCCGAGCCGTGGGTCGGCTTCGGCCGCGCCCGGCAGCAGCCGTGCGCGTCGGTCACCCGCTGCACGGGCAGGAAGAACGTGAGCGGTGCCGGTACGGTGAAAGGCTCGGTGAGCGCGATCAGCTCCGGTGGACCCGCGCTCAGCCCCTGCGCCGCCGCCAGCGCTGGCAGCACATAGCGCGAGACGCACACGGCGGTCGAGACCGGGTTGCCCGGCAGGGCGAGCACGGCGGCGCCCGAGGGGGCCATGCCGAACCACAGCGGCTTGCCGGGCCGCTGCGCGACCTTGTGAAAAATACAGCGCACGCCGAGCGATTCCAGCGCCTGCGGCACCAGATCGAGTTTGCCCATCGAGACCCCGCCGCTCAGTACCAGCACGTCGTGGGTCTCGAGGTGAAATTTCAGCCGAGCCTTGAGCTCGGCCGCATCATCGCGCAGGTGCTCAGTCGCGATCCGGGGGTAACCATGCAGTTCGAGCGCCGCGGCAATGGCATACGCGTTCGAGCGGCGGACCTGATGGTCGAGAATCGGCTCACCCGGCTCGACCAGTTCGTTGCCGGTGGAGAGCACCGCGACCATCGGTTGGCTCGCGACCTGGACCCGGGCCTTGCCGGCCGCGGCCGCGACCGCGATCTGCGGGGGGCCGAGCCGCATCCCGGCGGTGAGCAATCGTTCGCCCCGGCGTGCATCCGTGCCGCGGGGGTGCAGATGCTGTCCGGCGGCGACCGTGACCCCGTCCGAGAGGCTCGCGGTGCCCTCCGCCACTGCGATCTGCTCGACGGGCACGACGCAATCGCATCCCACCGGCAAGGGCGTGCCGGTCATGACTTCGATGCAGTGCTGCGCCGAGGCCAACGTCCCAGCCGGCTCGCCGGCCGCCTGCGTCGCCTGGATTCGGAAGCGCCGCTGCCCGGCCGCGACCGCGGCACTCTGCAGCGCGATGCCGTCCATGGCGACCCGGTCGAAGGGCGGCTGATCGCGCTCGGCGCAGATGTCCTCGCGCAGCACTGCCCCGGCGCACTGCAGCAACGGCAACGACACGGTCGGCAGGCACGTCAGGTGCCTGCCGATCAGTTCATCCGCTTGCCCAGGGCTGAGCATGGTCCGTCGAGCTCGCCGGCGAGCTAGTTGCTCTTCTTCGCGTGTTTTTTCTGGTAGATCCGCACCTGCGCATTGAAGCGGTTGGCGACCTTCTGCAGTTGATCCACGGCTGCGTTGTTGCGCTGGATTTCCATGATCTCGAGCGACTTGATCTGCTTCTTCGTCAGCTTCAGTGACTGCTTCGCGATGGTGGCATCGCTTTGCTTCTTGATGCAGGCCAGATAGGCGTTCATCGTCGTGTTGTAGGCCTTCACCGTCTTCTGTGCGGCGAGCATCTGGGCGAGCGTCGCGACGTTGCCGTCGGGCAGGTTCGCAGGCGGCTTCGGGTACGTGCAGTCCGCATACGCCGGAGCCAGGGTGAGCGCTGCGAGAGCCGCCGCGGCGAGCAATGATTTCATTAGAGACCCTCAGGTAAGTGGGCGGTTATCTTAGCTCACACCGATTTCTCCTGCGCATCCGGCGCCGGATGCGGCCGGCTCAGTGCTGACTGGGCTGCTCGCCGGGCGTCGCGAGCAGGGCCGAGCAGGATTCGGCGGCGACGTCGGCCGCCGCGGTGATGGCGGCTTCCGCCATGCCGGCACGAGCCATTGCGTTCAGGCCGAGCAGCACCGCGATGACGTATGCCGCGGCTTCTCCCGGTGCTTCGCCGGCGATCGCGGCAAACGTCTGGCGTTTGAGGTGGGCCAGGTGCGCCCGGGTCGCGCGGCTGACCGGCAGCGGCTGGCTCGCAGCCGTGAGGAGCAGGCATCCCCGTCCGCGGTTGGCCGCGAGGAACCGGCCGACGAACCGGATGAATGCGGCCAGCCGCGCCGCCGCAGGGCCCGGTCCGTGCAGGGTGGCGAGCCCCGTGCAGGTCACGGTGCCGACATAGCGCTGCAGGGCCATGCGCCACACATTTTCCTTGTCCCCGAACGCGGCATAGAAGCTGCCGCGCTGGATGCCGACCCGTGCCTGCAGGCTGTCGATCGACGCCCCCGCATAGCCCTGGTCCCAGAACGCCTCGACGATCTTCTCGAGCGCGGCGTCCGGATCGAAGGTGCGGGGGCGGCCTGCCATGGGTGCGTGCGCCTCAGGCGGCAGCGCTTCGCGGCGCAGACCACGCAAACGCCGCAAACGGTGCATCGAGCGGGGTGGCCGCGAGGTGGTTGACGTAGTTGGACATGACTTTCTGCGCCAGCCCGACGAGGATATCGAGGACGTTGCGGCGGGTAAATCCGGCCGCCAGGAACTGCTCGATATCCTCCGGCGCGACTTCACCGCGCTGGCGGACCAGCTTCAGAGTGAACTGGCGCAGCGCCTCCAGGTGCGCATCCGCCAGCGCACGGCCCTCCCGCAGCGCGGCAATGCTGGCCGCATCGAGGCCCTGGCTCTTGGCGATCGCCGTATGGGCTGGTACGCAGTAATGGCAGCGATGCTCCACGTTGATGGTGAGCCAGACGACGTTGCGTTCGGCCGCACTCAGGCTGGTGTGCTGAAAGATCTCGTGCAGTTGCTGATAGGCGTCCAGATGCTCGGGAGACTCGGCCATGACCGCGTGCAGGTTCGGGACCATGCCGTAGGCCCTGAGCGAGCCTTCCAGCAGGGGCCGGCTCGCCGGCGGGGCGGAATCGAGTGTGTGCAGCGTGAAATTCGACATGACGGTTCTTTCGGCGGTTCGGGGAACATTCCCCGGGGACCAGCATGCCTAATTCTGTACTATATAGTCAATAATTACTTTGAGAGCGTCCCGGGCCGTCCATCCGGGGGGCGGTGACCGGGTTCAGCAATCCGGGCAGTTCCGCGAGCGTGCGCACTTCCCGCTCCGGTGCACCCGGCAGACGCTCGGGGCGCTGCCCGTAGCGGTTGCACCAGACCACGTGCATGCCGAACGCTGAGGCGGCGTACGCATCCCAGGCGTTGGACGATTGGAAGCACACCGCCTCGGCGGGTACGCCGAGGGAGTCCAGCGCGAACCGGTACACATCGGGGTGGGTCTTGAACTGCCGAACGGCGTCGGCCGAGAGCACCGCATCGAGCTGCTCACGGATGCCCGCTGCCTCGAGGGCTGCGCCCAGCATTGCGGGTGTTCCGTTGGACAGTACGGCGGTCACGAACCCTGCGGCGCGCAATTCGCGCAGGACGGCGGGCACCTCCGGGAACACCGGCACTCGAAGGTACAGCGCCATCAGGCGCGCATGCAGCCCGGGCACGGTGAGGCCGACGCTCTCGAGCGCATAATCGAGCGCCTCGCCGGTGACCTGCCAGAAGTCCGCATAGCGCCCCTGCAGCGTGCGCAGCCAGGTGTACTGCAGCTGCTTGTCGCGCCACAGCGTTGACAGCGCGTCCCGCTGCGCCTCGGGAACCTCGTGGCAGCGGGCGAGGACGGACGCAAAATCGAACAAGGTGCCATACGCGTCGAACACGCACGCCCTGATCCCGGAAATCTGGTTCATCGGTCGCCTCTTTAGATTTCGCGAAGCCCGTCGGGCACGGCGGCGGGTGCGGTGCGCGCCGTCTGCCTGATAGACTGCACCGGTGCGCGGGCGCCCGTAGCTCAGTTGGATAGAGTACCTGGCTTCGAACCAGGTGGTCGGGGGTTCGAATCCCTCCGGGCGCGCCACTCCTGTCCCGACCCTGGAGGATCGTGCCATGAACAGACCGAGCTGGCGGACCGTGATGTGCCTCGCCCTTGCACTGGGGGCGCCGGCGGCGCTCGCGGACCGCTACACCGATACGGTGGCCTTGTTCCGGCACGCGGGTCAGGCCGCGCAGTTCTTCAAATCCAGTTACGGATATGCCGTCTTCCCGACGGTGGGCAAGGGCGGTTTCATCGTCGGCGCCGCGCACGGCGACGGGCGCGTCTACGAACAGGGCCGCTACGTGGGCAAGACTTCCTTAACGCAGGTCAGCGTCGGATTCCAACTCGGCGGTCAGGTCTACAGCGAAATGGTGTTCTTCCGCGATCCGGCCGCGCTGAAGCGCTTCGAGTCGGGTAAGTTCGCCTTGAGCGCCGACGTCAATGCCGTCGCCATCACCGCCTCGGCGGGCGTCAGTGCGAGCACCACCGGAACCGAGGCGGGCGCCAGCGGGACGGAGACGCATGCCGTGGCGACCGGCCATTACCAGCACGGCGTGGCGGTGTTCACCATCACCAAGGGCGGTCTGATGTATCAGGCGGCCGTGGCGGGCCAGAAGTTCTCGTTCACGCCGGCGCGTTGAGACGCGCCGCCGACTGGCGCGCGAACAACACGGCCAGCGCACACGAGGCGAGCCGCGCGCGCGCATCGTCGGCTCGGCTGGTCAGCATGATCGGAACCCGTGCGCCGAGCACGATGCCGGCAAGTTCGGCACCGGCCAGGTACTCGAGCTGCTTGGCCAGCATGTTGCCCGCTTCCAGATCCGGAACGACGAAAATGTCGGCGCGCCCCGCGACGCCCGAGGTAATCGCCTTCGTGGCCGCAGCGGCGCGCGAGACTGCATTGTCGAAGGCGAGGGGTCCGTCCAGCACCGCGCCGGTGATCTGGCCACGGTCGGCCATTTTGCACAGCGCCGCAGCGTCGAGTGTCGATTTGATCTTCGGCGTCACGAGCTCGACGGCCGAGAGGATCGCCACCTTCGGCGTGCGGACGCCGAGGGCGTGCGCCAGGTCGATGGCGTTCTGCACGATGTCGCGCTTGTCCTCGAGCGAGGGGTAGATGTTGACCGCCGCATCGGTGATGAATAGCAGCCGGGGGTAGTGCGGGGCGTCGATCGCGAACACATGGCTCACGCGTCGTTCGGTGCGCAGTCCCTGCTCGGGATCGACGACGGCGTGCATCAGTTCGTCGGTGTGCAGCGCACCCTTCATGATCGCGTCGACCTCACCGCGGCGTGCCATCTGCACGGCACACTCGGCCGCAGCGTGACTGTGTTCGGTGGCGATCACGGTGTGTCCGGTGAGCTCCAGATGGGAGCGGCGGGCGGCTGCGCGGATGCGCTTTTCCGGTCCGATGAACACCGGACGGATGAGGCCGACGCGCTGGGCCTCGATGGCCCCGAACAGCGACACCGAATCGACGGGGTGGACCACTGCGGTGCGCAGCGGCGCGTGCCGCCGGGCCAGCGTACAGAGCTGCTCCAGTCGCTTCAGCGCGGGCGCTGCCGCGGGACGGGCGCGGGATGCGGGTCGGGGGCTCATGGCGGCGCGATGCTCGACTTACGGCAATGCCCGTACTGTGGCACGTTCCGCGGCCCGCTGCTTTTCGCTCAGCGCAAGGTAGCCGAGGTTTCCCGCTGCGACCGCCGCCTGGCCGGCGTCGGATAGCGCGGTGAGCAGGTACTGGCGCGCGAGCGGATCGAGCGTGCCGCCGGGCGGGATGCGTACGTAAATCATCAATTCCCGGTCGAGCGGGTAGCGTCCGGCGATGAGGTTCGCGCGCGTCGGGGCAATGGCCGGGGCGCGTGCATTCGGAGCCAGTGCGAGTGCATGCAGGCGGCCCGGCGCGCGGTTCAATGCGGCGAAGCCGATGGCGTCGGGATCGGCGTCGATGGCGTCGACGACTTCGATGGACTCACGGTACGTGTGCATGTCCGCGGCGAATTTTAGCCCGGCCATGACCCGCTGGCGCAGACATCGGGCGAGCGCGGTGTCCGGGGCC
>JAPTUI010000682.1 GCA_028067895.1 Pseudomonadota bacterium
GTTGATCTTCGAGAGCTGCACGCGAGCTTGTCGATAGCGATCAATCAAATCATTGCGCGGCGCTCCGGGCTTGGCGGACGCCTGCAGATGCCTATCGATTTGATCCTCCAGCGCATCAGCCACCGCGCGCTGAGCATGCCCGAGCGCCTGTTGCATCGGGTTGTACCGCGCGCCAATGTTCGCGCCCGCGTCCCGCCGCAACTGCCGCGCCTTGGCAACCGCATCCCCGGCGTCGAAACTCTGCAAGCCGCCATAGCCTTCCTTGAGCCGCGCAATGTCGGCCGGGGTGTCGAAGCTGAATGATCCGCCCCCTGGGTTCGCGATCCCGGCGATCTGCTGGCGAAAGACATCATCCACCGGCACGTTGCCGAGACGCGCCACCTCCGAATAGACCGCATTGGGCGCAGCCTTGGCGTCCTTGAGCGCGGCGCGGGTGAGCGGCCCCTCGACACCAATATCCTCGCCCGCGAGTCGCCCGACCGTGGCGGCATTCGCCCGCGAGAGTGCCCGCTCGAGCTTCGCGGTCCCGGTGAGGCTTTCGATCCCGCGCCCGATCGCGCCGCCAGGTGCCTGCGCTTGCGTCGGTGTCAGCTTGATGCCGGCCTCGCGCGCCGCCGCCACTTCCGGTGCGACCGCCGGCTCTACATCGGTCGGTGTATCGCGCAGCGCCGGCAATTCGCCGCCGGCAAGCATCGGCAATCCCTGGATTCCCGCATTCGCGAGCGCGCCGGCGAGCGGCCAGCCCGTCACGTCAGCCACCTTTCCGCCAGTCCAATTGGCGCCTGCGCCGAGCGCGGTGAATGGGAGGGACACGAAGTGCTTAACTGCCTGACCGCCGCTCGTGTGTGGTTGGTAGGTGAGAGCATGCTCTACGCGCTGCACAGTCTGCGCGGCATCGGCGGCGTTTCGGGTCCAGGCCAAATCTCCGAGTCCCGCGAGGCCGCCCGCGACTTGCCCTGCCGTACCGGTCGCGATGCTCGCCGCGGCGTCGGGCAGCCCCAACAGCGAATGCCACGTCCAAGGTTTGTTGACTGCCTTCCCGAACAAGAAATTGCCCACGCGCTGCATGTCAGTCATCGGCGGCGCGGCAGCCGGTGCCGGCGTGGGCTTCGGCAGCAACGCGGCAAATTCAGGCGGCAGCGCCTGCGGTTGAGTCGCGCCACGAGCGGGGACTCCGATCCGTGCGCTGCTGGCAGCGCGGGCCGCATGGGCGCCGACGCGCGTCTGTGACGCAGCTTGCGCAGGCGGCGGCAGCAACGCGGCAAACTCGGGAGGCAGCCCGTCGACGGTCGCGGGGGGCGCGGGTCGCGGCAACAGCGCAGCGAACTGTGGCGGCAGTGGGGTGGCGGGTGCGGTCATGGTGTTGCCTCGGGAGGGTTGTCACCCTGTCGAACGATTCGGATCACAAGCTCGCCCGAGCCATCGGCGCCCCGCAGCTCGGAACGGCTCAGCTTCGGAACGATGAACTCCGCGAGCCGTCCCACGACAGCGAGCGCCGCGGCCGGGTCTTTCTCGGCGGTTGCCTCGAGCCACTCCTGGAACTTGCCGGCGTTATCCCTGACCAAGCGCTCAAACGCCGCCCGCACCGCCGTGGTGGCGTTGTTCGGCCGCCCCGCTGGCCTGCCTGGCCCGGGGGTCCCCTTGCCGATACCTGCGGTTTTTCTATCGGCCATCAGTTCGCCCGCGCGGCGGCCTCGGGCTGCGGCTCCCGGGCCTCGATCTGCGCGCCGGCCTGCTGTGCGATCGCCTCGATCAAACCCGAAACCTCCGCATATGGCCGCGTTGCCAGCGAGGCGACAACCGCAACCCACTCGGAGCGGCTCAGGGTGACGGTCAGCGGCTGATCGTCGGCGCTCATATGGACTCCTGAAGATCGGCTCCCCTCGCGATAGACTGCGCGGCGTGCATTCCGCAACTTTCACGAGAGGAGCCGAATATGGTTGACGAAGCGCAAGCTAGGCAACTGAAGCAGCAGCAACGCGAAAAGGAGCCGTCCCTCGAACTCAGACGCATTGCGGCACTTGAGGAGATCGCCGACACACTGGACGACATCCGGGGAGTACTCAGAGAGATTGTCAACGCGGTGCGCCTAAGGAAGTCGAGTTCGTAATGACCCGGGGGCCTCTCAGGAGGCGCCCTAGATACTGCTGGGCCTCGAGAGGATTCGAGAAGAACCGCTCGAGGCCCCAGTACTCTGAGCCATCGTCTCTGGTATGCACGTAGCACTCCACGGCGTAACGTCGGCGCTCGATCGTTTCCCACGGGCGTTCGACAACGCGATATCGAATCGGCACGCTCATGCTGCTGCCTCCGCTGGCCGCACCAGCCGTTCCAGTTCCCGGGCCGGCACGAGGCGCCGCTTGCCGAGCTTCACGGTCGAGAGCTTCTCATCGCGCATGAGGGTGTACAGAGTGCGGCGGGACAGGCCGAGCGATCGCGCTGCTTCGTCGAGGCTGTACGCCGTGCGCGGGACTGGTTGATTGTGTGTTTCCATGTGCAGCATCGTGCGAGCGTTAGGGTGCCGACTCAATCGCCTTGATCGCCACGCGGTGTATGTCCGTGGCCTCGCAGGTCCGTAAGATGGCGCAGCACCGTCCGCTCAGACGGCAGCGGCTCGAACCCCTCGCGCTCGAGCGTCCGCAGGACTTGCTTGGCGGTGAGCGTACCGGGGTCTGGCTCACGCGCGAGGGCCGCAGCGATCGCCTCCTGTAGGCGCTCAGCGGCGGCATGGCGCTCACCGTTCACACGCTGCAAGGTTGCGGGGCCGGCCTCGAGCTGCGCCCGCAGGTGGGCGAGCTCGGCCTCGAGTTCGTGGATGCGCCGCAGCAGCTCGGGTGCCGCGGGCTGCGCATGCGCCAGCGCGAACCGCTGCGCCTCGATCAATTGCAAGCGCCTGCTCACGGCTTGCGCTCGCCGAGAATCGCGTGGATCGTGGCCTCGGGCAGCCGCAGCCGTTGGGCCAGATCCTCGACCGTGGCGCCAGCGGCGTGCTGGCTGCGGATCGCGCGAACGAGCGCCTCGGCCCACGGGCGCGGTCGCGGGCCCGCGGCATTCGGTGATGCGCTCCACGGCTCGCGCCAGGGATGCGTGCTCATGCTGCCCCCTTCGGTGCGCTCGGGAACTGCACGACTGCGCCGCGAGTCCGCTGGTGGTGCATCGGCGCGGGGTAGCTTGCCGCCGACTCTGCCTCGAGCGACTCAATGCACAAGTCGATTATCGGCAGCTTCTCGGTGCCGCCTGCCGGGACGGCGGCTCGCGCGACGAGCTTCCCGGAAGTGACAACGGCCGCACCGGCGCGGAGCTGCATGAGCCGCTCGCGCATCGCCGGCTCGGAGGTCCATAGTTTCAGTACCTGGATCTTGCCGTCCGGCTCGCGAGATCGCGCGATGGCCAGTGCGTACATCTGGCCGCCGCGCACGCGCAGGCGAGGATCGGCGAACAGGCGACAATGACAAATGGCGTGGATCACAGCGAGTCCTCCATCAGAAGGGTATCGGGTCATCAAACTCCGCCGGAGCGGTCTCGGTCGCCGCGGGCGTTGGCGTTGGGTGCTCTAGCGCTTTCGCCTCCGCCACGGCCTTGCGTTTGCGCGCGACGTGATACTCGGTGAGCACACGGTGTGCGAGCAGGTCGATCGATGGTCGAGGCTCGCCGCCGTCCCGCGGTGTGTAAATCTTCGGTGTCAACTCACCGGCCAGCGCCACGGCGTCCCCGTCCTCGAGCGCCAGGAGCGCGGTGACGGCCGACTCGGCGAAGGCGATCACCGACACGAATATTGCGGTGCCGTCCTTCGTCGGGGTGCGCACGTTCGCCGTGGCGAAGCGCCTGCCGTTGGAGGCGGTGCGGGCCTGCGGCACCTTGTAGAGCGTGCCTTGGATCAGTGCATCAATCATGGTGTGTTACCTCCGGTTGGGTGAAAAGCAGCCGCAGGGTGCTCATGCGGCCTCCGCGCGACGAGTGAGCGCATAGTGAGCGAGCAGCAGGGCCTCGGCACGGCCGGCCGCGTATCGCCTCAAGCAACATCGACTGCAACGCAGCGCCGTCGATCCACGCGAGCGATCGGTCACGGATCACCGGCAGGTCTGCAACGAGCTCGGGCATGCCGTCTGCGTCGAGCAGTCCGACCGCGCCGGATAGCCCAGGGTCAATGCCGAGGGTCAGCATGGCGCTCACCGCGCGACCCTCCGCGCGTGGCGCTCGAGCCGTAGCGCCCGCACCGACCGCAGGAGCCACCAGGTGCTTACGCCTACCAGAACAATCCCAAGTGCACGCTCGATCATGGAAGCCTCGCTTCGGCGGCCAGCCGCCAGAATTCAGAGAACAAGGTGATACCGGGCCAGCGCTCGGGCGGCACGCGGAGCTCGCCTGCGCAGATGCGCCCGGTCGAGTCGCGCAGCGCCAGGACTACCGAGACGGGGCCGCTCGCCGGGCCGCCCGGGGTCGCGCCTTGCACGTCGAAGCTGTACCGCGTCTCGGGGTGCGCCTTCAGGTCGGCCGCCACCGCGTGGCGTCTCCGCGCCAAGGCGACCACCGCAGCGTCATCCGGCCGGTAGGTCCGGCACTCGAACAGCGGCGCGCTCCATGCCTCGACCGCGTGCCTCGAGCACCATCCGTCCAGGGTGTCGCCGGGGCGTGGCTCGAAGTGCGCGCAGGCCGAGCAGCGGGCTATGCCGGGAGGCGGGAGCTGGCCGGTCATGAGGCACCTCCCGGCAGGAAGTGCGCCGCCGCCGCCGGGTACCGTGCCAGCAGCTCGGCCCATGCCCGCCGGTCGGCCTCGGCGCGGGGCAGCTCGCCGTCGGCTTCCATGATCGCGGCCCGCTCGAGCACGTACTCGCCCCAGGCCGCCAATTCCTCCGGGGTCGGCCGGGCGCGCTCCCGCAGTGCGGCCACAAGGTCTGCCTTGTGCTGGCGAGCCAGCTCCAGCAGGTCCGGGGTGAGCCGGGAAGGTGGACTCAGGCGCAGTCGGTCGGGGTATTCCGGGTCGAGGCGCACGCGCACGCCGGCGGCATGCAGGCGACCGAGGATCGTGGCGCCGCTCACAGGAGAAGCTCCTGATCTTCGTCTTCGGCGGAAATACTTGCCGGGACAACGTCATGAATGTCATGCATGTCATGCTCCCCGTCGGCCTGACCGTGCCGGCCATGACTTCCATGACTTTCATGACTTGGTTTCGACTTATCTTTCTTGGAGGTAACCGAAACCCGAGCGTGTCCGCCTCGATTACCCGGGAACGTCACCACGACCCCGAAGCTCCGCAGAGCAGGAGCGGCGCGGCGCAACGCGTCCGCGAACCCTCTCGGACTGCGAGGCCACGCCTCGCCACCGTCTGGCCGGGTCAGTGATTCAAAGAGTCCCTTTACTGTGTACTCCCGGTGGCGGTCTGGGCGGCCTTCCAGGTAGGTGAGCAGAGCGCCGGCCACCGGGCTGGCGTCGAGCGTTCTGCCGATGCTCTCGGCACGCATCGCCTCGAACTCGGCCAGGAAGTCATCAGCGGTGCGCCCCATCGCCGCGGCCACAGCACAACCCAGGCGGGCGTACTCGATCAGGCGGGGGCGCCGGTCCCGCTCGATCCGGACGGCCGGCAGCAGGGCAAGCGCTCTGGCGAAGATGTCCAGCAGCGCGCCCAGTAGCTCGGGGTGCAGCCGCTCGAACTCAGATTCGATGGCCCCGCTCTCGCGCCGGTCTTCGATCATGGGCAACTCCAGACTGATGGCGCGGTCGATGAGGTCCTGTGCCGTCACTGCCGCGCCGATGCCGTTTAGCGTCACAGGCCGCTTGGCACGAATCGCGGCCTCTTCGGCATTGGTGTACAACTTGCGGGTCGCGAAGGTCGCACCGGTGGCAACTCGGCACAGAACGTCTTGCAGTTCAGCCGAGAGATGCGAAACGTTGTCGTAGGCAAGCAGCCAGCCCTGACCGGCTCCTACGAAAACATCCTCCCCACCGCGCGGCGCGCTGCGCAGCTCGATGCTCGACGGGTCGAGCATCACCTTTAGCAGCTTTTGCAAACCCGACTTGGCGCTACCCTGTTCGCCAATCGCCTCCAACAGCGGGAACGGTGTATCGGGCCGCAGGCATTCCAACAGCCACGTCAGGACCAACAGCCTCGCATTCTCGGGCACGTTGACCAGACTCCACAGCGGCTCGAGCGTTCCGCCCCCGACCGGCTCGGGGAGCGGCTTCATGTTGTCAGGACGCACAAACATCAGGCCATGGTGCTCGGTGACGGTCCAGCTACCGGGACGCACGACGATGGCGCGTGATTTTCCCGGCTCGCCGAGGTCGATAACGTAGCCGTCGCCGAGTGCGGCGCACCTGATATGAACATCCACGAGGTCGCCATCGTGCAGGCCGACGCCGGCCAGGGTGGTGAGCGCCTCCGCGACTGATTGCGAGCGCGCGGCCTTCTCGGTTGCTTTGTAGAACTCGGCGTGCAACCAAACTTTGAACGCGCGCCTTTCAATGTTGCGAACCTCGCCGGTCGCGTTTTCTATCGCGTACACTTCCCCATTTTCATCGTGCACCAGCTTGCAGCGGTCCCGGACGAAGGCGACCAGGACAGATGCTTGCGATTCCGTGGCTTTCTTTTCCGTGCTTTCGGGGTCGTCGTTTTCAGCCTCGACGCGAGCCTTCCCATCGGCGATTTGACGCACCTCCGTATCGTCGAGCGGCGGCGAACAGCGCGCCGCATTCAGAGCGAGCAGGACTGTCAGAATTTGCTCAATGCTCGCACCTTGCTTGCGCAGGCGGTATGCTTCGCGGGACAAAAAATCATTTCGGCTGCCTGGTGGAATCGAACCACTGTTCGAGTTTGCTTCTTCTGTGTTCTGCGGCCGCGTAAGGTGTTCGAGCAGCCAGTTCGGTGGCTCAGCAATGTCCGAGAGGTCGCCAACAAACTTGCACCCATGCGCCGGCCACCAAACGACATACCCGCCTTCGGCTCGCACGTCGATGCCGGGTGCAATCTGACTCGCGCTATTTCTAACATCCTGCGCAGGCATTCTGAACAACAGGTGGTAGCCGTCACGGCGGGTGCGGTGGATACGGCCGGCGCATAACTCTGTGGAGTGCTCCTGATACCAGCCGAGTCCGTCGGGGTCTATGTCCAGTACAACAATGCCACTGGCCTTCCCGGTCGGCACGCCTATCAGCGCGTCCGGCCAACGGCGCCACCAACATTCGATTGTTCCGGTATCGATTGTGGCGTCCTGGAACCCGTGAAAGGTATAGGGTCGCTTATCGGGACGGCATGGGAAGACCGCTAGGCCGCATTCCTCGGCGAGGTGAAGCGCGGCGCGGGCAGCGGCGGAGAGTTCGGGAGCCGCGCTCATAGCGGCAATCCAACTTGGCGGTCATCGTGGGCCGGTTGATCCCACGCAGGCAGCGCGCCGATGTTGACACCCGCCACGAGCAGATCAGCGTGACGCAGCCATTTGGATAGAGGTGCCAAGCAGCGGGGGCAACGCCAACCGATGCCGCGGTTGCCAGCGCAGCGGCGCAACTCGCCCTCGGCACTGCAGGCGCAGCGCGGGGCGCGTAAATATGCTATTTTGAGCATGTCGAAAGCCTCTTGCGGAAGCCGCGTTACTCTGGTCGGGAGCGCGGCTTTCGCGTTTCGGAAGGATTAGGCGGCGCGCGGCCGGCCAGCGGCACGCTGAGCCAACAGCTCGCGCACCACAGCGCGAAGTTCATCGTCCGTCGCGCCAGCGATCTCCGCCGCATTAAGCGAATCGACCTCGCGGGCCGGCCACGCCGAAAGCTTGCCGCCCCGGAGTCGCACGGGGGGCGTCATAACGCCGTGGCGGATATCGAGATAGAGTTGCGAGCGAGAGCGGCCGCGCCGTGCGATGACGGCCTCGGCGCGAAGGAGGGTGAGGTCAGCCATGAGTCCAGCTCCATACAAAAGCATGGACTCAAATAGTATTCAGCGACACGCGCGATGCACGCGCAACGAGGGGACACGTCTAGGTTTGTCCCCTCGCCGTGGGGACAAATCTAGGTTTGTCCCTTCGCCAGTGCCCGCGAGACGGTCTTGGGGTGTACGCCGAGCGCTCGCGCCAGTTCCTTCTGGGAGCTCCACGGCTTTCCAGAGGTGCGATTCCCGGCTTGCCATGTGGCGCGGATTCTTCGGCCCTGGCGCGTGGCGTGGCTCATCTTGGCTTCGGCAGCGACCACCGAAGGGCCACGCAGAAGCGCTACGTCGTACAGCGCCAGAAGAACCCCAGGCGTGAGACGGGCGATTGCGGCTTTCAACCTCGCGTGAAGATCACTCGGCGCCGCGTCGATCAAATCTGCGAGGCGTACAGCGCGCTCGAAATTCGCATGGAGGTCGCGTGCGATCTCGCCTTGCCGCTCGATGATGGCATCGCCGCGTGGTGTCGGGAAATATAACTCCAGGCCGCCCGGCGCTTCCCGCGTGCGGATGGGACGGCGCTGCGCGCCTGATGGTTTTCTTTGCGACATCTGCGCCTCCTGTAGACGCCCCTGAAGAGACACCGCGCGAGGCCGGTCAGGATTCCGGCTTTTCGGGAGCTACCCTACGCGCGGCGCATTCGATTCTACTTGCTCCGCCGCCGCCGAATCGGCACAACCTGCGCGGTTTCGCCGGACTTGATGCGCTCAAGGTGCCGCGCCCACAGCTCGAGCGCGTCGCGCTTCTCGTCAAAGTAACTGTGCCGGTCGTAATGG
The DNA here is from genome assembly GCA_028067895.1 of Pseudomonadota bacterium. Lineage (GTDB taxonomy): Bacteria > Pseudomonadota > Gammaproteobacteria > Steroidobacterales > Steroidobacteraceae > 13-2-20CM-66-19. The sequence continues at coordinate 8,689 of JAPTUI010000682.1, forward strand.
CGCGCCTGGACGCCGCCGAGGCCGTGACTCTGCAACTGCGCGCGCACGTCGCTTGATACGCCGAGTGCGGCCAACATGGTCTCGCAGGTTCGCCGCAGGTCGCGCAATTGGAACGGTTCCCTGGCCTGTTTCGCCGCCACCATGGCCTTGGCGATCTCGGCAACGACAGTCGAGAGGGTCTCGGGACGCACTATGGTGCTGCCATCCGTGGAAAGGAGCGGCGAGCCTTCGGCGAGGGCCTCGAGGCGGCGCGAGAGGATATGGAGGGCCTCGCCCACCAGCGGC